>JAFALX010000294.1 GCA_019234035.1 Candidatus Dormiibacterota bacterium
CAGGCGACACGCTGTTCGGCATCCGCAACGGGTGGGCGGGGTTGCTCGGTGAGGGCGACGTCATCTCCCTCGAGCGGCCGCGTCTTTCGGGGATCCTGCAGCTGGGCGGCACCATCCTCGGCAGCTCGCGGGTCAACCCCATGAAGCGCGAGGGCGGCCTCGAGGAGGTGCAGCGCAACCTGCAGCGGCTCAACCTCGAGGCGCTCGTCGCGATCGGTGGCGACGACACCCTCTCCGTCGCGGCATGGCTCGCGGCCAACGGCGCGCCCGTCGTCGGCGTGCCCAAGACGATGGACAACGACCTCAGCGTCACCGAGTACTGCATCGGCTTCGACAGCGCTGTGAGTGTTGTGATGGAGGCGCTCGACCGCCTGCACACCACGGCGATGTCGCATCACCGCGTCATGGTGTGCGAGGTGATGGGCCGCGACACCGGATGGGTCGGCATCATGGGCGGGCTCGCCGGCGGCGCCGACATCATCCTGATCCCCGAGTTTCCGCAGTCGGTCGACTGGGTGGTGCAGCACCTCAACATGCGGCATGCCGCGGGCAGCGACTTCAGCATCATCGTCGTCGCCGAAGGCGTCGAGATGGAGGGGTTGCCGACCAAGGATGAAACCGGCGGTGCGCGTGACGCCTTCGGTCACGTGCGGCTCGGCAACCGCAGTGTCGGCGAAACGCTGGCGCGCATCATCGAGGAGCGCACCGGGCACGAGACGCGCGCGACGGTGCTCGGGCACCTGCAGCGCGGCGGATCTCCCACCGCATACGACCGCACCTGGGCCACGCGCGTCGGCCACGGCGCGTACCAGCTCGCCACCGAGCAGCGCTGGGGCGAGATGCCGGTGGTGCGCAACGGCACGGTCGACATCGCGCGGATCGCCGATGTCGTCGCCGAGCAGCGGCGCGTGCCGCGTGACCTGTACGAGCTGGCGCAGATCTTCTACTGAGCGGCCCGAGCCGCGGCCCTGACTACGGCGCGGAGACGCCCGTCAGGTACCACTGGTTGTTGACCTGCGTCACCGGGATCGACGCCGAGTTGTCCGCAGTGGTCGATATCGGGTTGCACTTGCCGCTGACGCACGTCTGCCCGTCGACCTTCACCCCCACGTTCCCGGTCGAGCCACCGGGGGTGTCGAACGCGACGATCCGGAAGCTCGTGATCTGCACGGTGTAGTTCTTGCCCGACGCGGATTGGACGGCCGCCGCGTACGTCTGCTGCTCGCTGGGATTGACGTAAGACTGCGCGCCGCGGTAGTCGCCCTTGACGAGCTCGTTGAAGAATCCGCGCACGGCGTTCTGCGGCGTGCTCTGATCCGTGGCGCCGGAGATGCTCGTCAGGTACGGCGATGTCGTGTCGCCGCACGCGACGATCGTGGAGGCAAGGAAGACGCCTGCCGACAGTGCGGCCATCGCCGCCCGGTTCGGGCGCACGAGCGCCAGGAGATGACCTCGGACTCGATCACCCACCGCATATTCCCCTGTTCCTGAACGGACGCTCGCAGCGTGTGCTGCGAAGGCGGCGATCCTAGCGCGCCGAGGCCCCGGCAGGCTAGCTCGCCCAGGCGGGCGGGGACGTGCCGTCGAAGTCGAGGCCGGTCGTCACCTGCTTGGGCGCCGTCGGCGTCGGGTCACCGGCTCCAGCGATCCACCACAGCTGGAAATGCCCCGTGGCGTCCGCGGGCGCGAGGTACGCGAGCCCGGACCCGTCCGGCGCCCACGAGGGCGATGAGCACAGGCAGTCGGAAACGAGCGTGCGCGGCGGCCCCAGCGTGGTTCCCGTGAGCGTCGCGACCTGCAGCGACGTGCTCTGCAGTCCGGTGCCGTTGGTGCAGACCATCGCCACCTGCGTCTGATCCGGCGACAGCGCGGGCTGAGCGCAGTCGGAGGTGTCGTCCGTCAGATACGCCGGCGCATTCATGGGCACCGTCTGAATCGCCAGCCGCGAGTACACGTCGCCGTTGTTGATCTCGTACTTCGCGTACATCAGGTTGCCGTTGGTCATCGGGATCACCTCGGTGTCGCCGCCGGTGTAGCTGAACGGGTCGGTCTGCTGCCGCTGCACGAGATTGCCGCTCAGCGCGCCCTTCCAGATGGCGAACTCGATCTCGTAGCTCTGCGTGGACTTGGGCGCGTCGTAACTCACGTACACGGTATCGCCGTCGGCCGCGACGCGAGGCCAGAACATCCAGTGATTCAGCTGGATGGTGGGACTGCTGGTCTGGTTGTGGCTGAGCAGCGTGACGGTCCTGGAGCTCAGGTTCACCAGGTACAGCTCCGAGTACGCGTCCTGCCGCGCGATGGCGACGAGGTTGTTCGTTCCGGGGACGAGCGCCGGCTGCATCCACGTCCCGGCGCTGGACGGCATGTGCAGATCGGTGAACTTGCCGTCGCTGAGCTTGAACAGGTCACCCTGCGCGGCCATGTACAGGGTGCCCGGAAGCACAAACGCCGCTCTGGCCTCCTCCGGGTTGGACGCCGCCGCGACGTGCGTCTGGCGCGACGCGAGGAATCGGTTGACGCCGAACGCGAAGGCTGCCATGAGGACCAGCGCGACGAGCACTGTCCATCGCCGGCTCATTGCGCCGGGAAGTACTGGTG
>JAFALX010000302.1 GCA_019234035.1 Candidatus Dormiibacterota bacterium
GCCACAGCTTGTAGATGTCGCGAACGCGGTCCGGGATCTCGATCCACCGTTCCGTCGAGACCTCCTGGCCGATGATGGCCATGGGAAACAGAGGGGTGAGGTCGGGCGGCGTGAGAGGCTCGAGCGTGCGCGGACTGAGAAACGGCCCGAACGGCTCGGGGAGATCGGCCAGGATGTTGTACCAGCGGTCCGGAAGCTCGGCTTCCGTGAGCAGGAACTTCGTCGTCATAACACCGCTCCTCCACTGCCGATCTGGCTGGTGTGGCCGGAGTATAGGCGCTGCTCAGGCCGCCGGTTGGATGGTCTTCCCCGTGGCGACGAGCTCGATCAGCACCTGCCCCGGCGCGAGCGGTGCGGCGGTCCCGTTGGACAGCGTCAGCTGCGGCGGTCCAGTCGGCGACTGGCCGAAATTGATCGGGAACACCTGACCGCCGATCGCGATCTGACCGGGGCCGCCCGAGACGAGCGCGAAATCGAGGCCGTGCGCGCCGGACACGTCCTCGACCTCAGGTGCGATCGTCACCGACACGGGAAGCACGACGATCGTCTTGGCCTCCCAGGGCGCCTGCGTGTCGTTGTCGTTCAGCACCCCGGTGTCCGGTTCGGTCCGCTGGTAGCCGCCCGTCGCGGTGTCGTACGTGTAGACGGGATTCTCGGAGTCGGACACCGGCACCGAGAACTTCGGCATCGGCGTGCCGCCCTTCGGGAGCGTCGTCTGCGGGGTCCGCGCCCACAGGTGGTAATCGACGGTCTGTGCGCCCACCTTCTGCGCGAGTGGCGTCAGGTGCGAGCCGTCGGTGTAGAGGTTGTGCGGCGCCGCGCGGGAGTTGACGCGGAACAGCGCACCCTCAGCCGACGTCTCGTCGTACTGCCGCACGCCGCTGCTACCAAGCTGTTGGACGACGTATGTGCTGCCACCCGAGTACAGCAGCGTGCCCTTGTACGCCTGGACGAGCTTGATGGTGACAAGGCGCGCACTCCGGATGGGGCCGACCATCGCCGTGGGGGTCTGGAAGAACAGCGCACTGAAGCGGCTGATGCCACCCTCGGTCTCGTACTCGTAGACGACGTCGGCGGTGCTGAGCCCCGCCTGCGGCCGCGCATCCGCCTGATTCTCGACCTGGACGATCCACGGCGCTGCGAGCGGCGGCGGCGCCGTCGGCGTCGGCTTCGGCGTCGGAGTCGGAGTCGAGCCGGCGCTGGACCCGCCGCAGGCGGCGACGGCGGCTGCGACGACGGCGGCGAGCGCCAGGAGTTGCGTGCTGCGGTGACAGTTGGGCATTGGGCGGTACCCCACGTGTGGCGCGGTGCCCCCCGGCGCGCCCATTTTCCACACGCGTCCCCACTCGCGGCGCGGCGATGGCCGCAACCTTATGCGAACGCGAAGATCAGGTGGCCGGGGACTCGGTTGTACGCGTGGCCGTCAGTCGCGGCGCGTGCGCAGCAGACAGAACTCGTTGCCCTCCGGGTCTGCGAGCACGTGCCACAACAGCCCCGCTTCCTGCCCGATGTCTGCATGGCGCGCGCCCAAACCGAGCAATCGCTGCAGCTCTTCCTCCTGATCTGCGCCACGAGGGCTGAGGTCGAGATGGACGCGATTCTTCACGGTCTTGGGTTCGGGAACCGGTACGAAGATCAGCTTCAGGTCGTTCTCTTCGTCGACGCCGCTCTCCGACATCCAGAAATACCCCTCGGGCTCACGTTGGGCACGCCACCCCAGCACCTCGGCCCAGAACGTTGCGACGCGCTCCGGATCCGCACAGTCAATCACGATTTCGCTGACGAAGACCGGCATCGTGCGTATTTTGAAGCCCCGCGTCGGGGCGCCGTCACGGCTTGGCCTCCCGGCGCTTGACGGTGCGCCACCCGCCGGCGCGGTTGTTGGCGATGACGGCGCGAAACAGCTCCAGCAGCGCGGCGTCGTCGAGATCGTCGTTCTCGTAGACCTGAATGGCCCGCGCGGTGGCGTTGCCGTGACCCTGGTTGATGATGCCGTGCGGGTCGGGCGCGATCGGATCGTAGATGAGGATGTTCACGTGATCCCTGGTGCCGGCGAGCGCGCAGATGTTGCCGTCCAAGACGAAATACGGCAGCGTTGTGCGCTTGATGGTTTCCTGCACGCCGGGATCAGCTTTGTGGACGGTGTCACGCACGCGCGCACACACAGCCTGCTGCCATGCCGGGAGTGACTGCAGATAGTCATCGACGCGAGCGTCTCGCACGTAGTCCAATCGGGTCCTACTCACGCACGAGCCGGAGCGCCAGGCTGGGTACGAAGAACGATGCGAGAAAGACCGGCAGGATGCTCTTGCCGGTGCATCGGAAGGCGACGACCTCCCCGTCCGCGGCGTCGAAACGCTTGATTCCGCTGGAGTTTCGGCCCTCACGGACCTGCAGGGAGTGAGATCCAGCATCGATTGCACTCTCGAATGTCTCGTTCATCTCGACAGACCCGACCCGTTGCCCGTCGAGCACGACGTCGTACGGGCTTCTGCGGACCTCGGCGCCGATTGACTTGTGCGTCACCCTCAGCGTTGCCGGCATGTCTGATCTCCTCCTCGTCGGTGATCGAGCGTCAGCCGATCAACGTCCACGGCTGGTAGTGCAGCGTCGGTGTCGTCAGCGCCGGTGTCGGTGCCGCCGGCGCCGGCCGCGCAGGGGCCTGTGCCGCTGCCCAAAGGGCATCCAAGGAAATCGTTTGCACCTGCGGCCCGGTGTAGCCCGCGACCGAGCTCGCACTCTCGGTGTAGGTGACCGTATCGCCGTTGGGGTTTGCCGGCGTGAAGTCGTAGCCGAAAACGGCGACGGCGTGGCTTGCCTGCCATCCATTCCACCCAGGAAGCGTGGCCGTCCAGACATGGACGATGACGGCGCTTCCGTGACCTGCGCGGGCGAAGCGCCCCAGGCCGGAGAGATCGGTCTCGAGCGCTGACTTCAGCATCGCCGCTGACGTGACCTGTGTGCTGGTGTACGCGTACCGTGGTGTTCCGCTGATCTGCTCGAGATACATGTTGATCGCCTGCGCCGCATTGGGTCCCATGGTCCCGCGTGTCTCAGA
>JAFALX010000310.1 GCA_019234035.1 Candidatus Dormiibacterota bacterium
TTGGCCACTGGCGTGACCGCAGCGCCGCTGGATTGCGGCGGCGTTCCCGGTGTCGAGCCACACCCGGTGGCGGCGAGCGCCGCCAGCCCGAGGAGCACGTGCACCCACCCCAACGGCGCCGGCTCTGTGCGGTTCATCGCATCACGACGCGGGTGTCCCGGACGGGGTGCTCGAGGGCACGCCTGCTCGCTGCTGGTACACCGAGTAGTAGAGCGCGCTTGAACTCGCCCCATGCTGGCTCAAGGTAACGTAATCAGTCGGATACGTCGTCATGCTGTTTGCGTCGTTCCAGTCCCACACGAAGTCCCAGTAGCCGTTGAAGCCCTGCTCGAGCTTGGTGTCGGCCAAGTATGCGAGCAACTCGGCGTTCCAGCCGGGATCAGGGCCGGGGTCATTGGCCCCGTAGTCGTAGTAGCCGTACTCCGTTCCCGCAATGGGAAAGGCGGCCGCATACTGACCCACCTCGGTCTCCCACACGTCGGCATCCGTGTCGGAGCGACCGGTGATCACCGGTTTCCCGCAGGTGAAACAGCTGTGGCCGTTGGCGTAGCGATGGTTGGCGAACACGATCTGTGCCTGCCCGTTCGCCGTGTCGTCGGCCTGCATGACCGATCGCGCCACAGCCGGATTGAACGACCAGCTCCAGTCTATGGTGTCGATGAAGAGCGGACCTCGATACCCGAGCCCGCGGAAGGCGCTGATCGCCGCCTTGACCGGCCCGAGCCACTGCGACCATGTGACATCGTGCGGCTCATTCCATGGCTCATAGATGACCCATGGGTTGCCGCCGCCCAGCGTGTGGACGACGTCGGTGAACATGTCGAAGGCCGCCCGATACCGATCCGGCCACGACGCTCCCTCATCCGAGCTGTCGTTCCACGTCAGCAGCGTGTAGACACCGTGCTGTGCCGCGGAGCTCACGAGGTCTGCGATCCAGTGGAGCTCGCCCGATCGGCCCCCCGCTATGTGAAAGGGATTCGCGGCGTACGTGCGGGCATCGAGGAAAACACGGGTCGCATTGATGTGGAGCTCCGCGTAGCGTGCGAAGATCGCGTTGCGATGGACGTAGTCACCCATCGCCGTGGTCATGTAGCAGCTGCAGACATCGAGAAACGGCCACGAATACTGTGCCGAACCGCCGATCACCAGCCGTGCCGAACCCGGTCCGCGGAGCTCGTTCCCGACGACTCTGACCTCAAGTCCATGCGGGGGCGCAACCTGACACGATGCTCCCAGCACCGCGACAGCGAATAGCAGCGCCACGAGCGGTTGCCGCCGGCGCCTGATCATCCTGAGCCCATCTCCGTGGAGCGCCGCGCCACATGCGCGCGCTCCATTCTAGAGAGAGTGAGTGCCGGCTCGGGTCGCCGCTGCGCGGCCGGCTACTCGAACAGCGCCCGTGTCTGTGGCCGTCGCCGGAATCGAACAGGGTCGAGGCTGCGGCCGGTCGGTGGGCTGATGACAAATCGAACGCCTGTGGGGGTGAGAATGGATCTTCCCGACACGTTGTACCAGCCGGTGCCGGAGGCGCTCGCCCCACTCGTGGGGCTCATCGCGTACCCGGCTGACGTCGCGAACTCATGGTGGAGGTGGTGCGAGGAGCTCGGTCGGGTCGCTTCAGCTCCCGATCTTGAATGTCGCGACGACCGCGGGCCACGAGGAGACCGCCGGCGAGGTGAGCTCGGTGTCGCTGACGACCCCGCTGGTCGAGAGACTCTCATCGAACACGACGTGGAACCAATCCGCGGTCCCGTCGGTTGCGTCCTGCGTCCAGCCGCTGCTCGACGAGACCGCAACGGCGCCACCGTTGCTCAGGAACGGTGCGAACACAGCAATGGCAAGCTCGCCGGATTGCGAGACCGCGCCCGAGGTCGACACCGTGAGGCTGCTGGAGTTCGTGCCTCGGCTGCTGCCCTTGACGTCAAGCACGCCTTGCGCAGCGGTCCCCGTCCATTCCGAGAGCTGTCCGGCTGTCGCGTCGGTGCGGCCTGCGGTGAACGTGACCGACGTGATGCCGCCGGGATTGTTGGCGTAGTACCAGATCTGCGCTGTCGTGTCGGCGGTCGACGACGTCGCACGCGTCCAACCCTTCGGCGCGGAGAAGCCCCGACTGCCGTTGCTGGCAAGCGACGCGACGAGCAGCGTTCCCCGTGCGCTGGGCGACGGCAGGGTCGGGGTCGTCGACGACGCGTACTCTTCGTCGTAGGCGCCGAGCTGGCGGCGCTGAATGCTGCCGCCCGGTCCACCGGGGTTCGGTGTCGGTGTGGGCGTCGGCATGGCGGTCGGCGTCGGCGTGGGCGTCGGCCTGGCAGTTGGCGACGGCGTGGCCGTTGGGCTGGGCGTCGGCGCCGGTGTTGCGGTTGGTGACGGCGTCGGTGTTGCCGTCGGCGTGGGTGTCGGCGTCGCAGTTGGTCTCGGCGTTGCCGTCGGCGTCGGCGACGGGCCGGCCGACGATGCCAGCGGTGCGACGAGCTGTTGAGTGAATTGCGTTCCCCACGCGTCCCAGCTCCCGTCGCTGTTCGTCATCGTGTTGCCGTCGGACCAGTAGTCGGCAAACGCGATGGCGCCGTTGCCCCCGGCCGTCTGAGTCCAATTCACCAGCCAGGAGCAGAAGCCAGCATTCCAGCTCGACGACCCTGCGGGATTGGACGCGCCGACGTCATCGTTGCCGTACTCGTCCTCCATCACGGCGTAGCCCTGCGACGAGAGATTCCCCCAGGAGTTCTGCACGTCGGCCTGATCCTGCGCCGCGAAGTTCGTATCGCCGTTTGCGTAGCGATGCGCTCCGAGGATGACGTTGGAGTCGCTCACCGGGCTGGACGGATAGCCCGAGCAGTCCCAGCTCCACTGGATGCAGTTGAGGACGACCGGGTTCTTGTAGCCATTCGAGCGTACCGTCTGTACGAGGGCGTTCTGCTGCGCCTGCCACGTCGGCCAGCTGGCACAGATCGATCCGCCACAGTAGGGTTCGTTCTGCATCTTCAGCCAGATGTTGGGATCCGACGCGTAATGCGAAGCGAGCAGTGCGAGCAGGTTGGCCGCGTTGGTGTTGTCCGCCGCCTGACCGCTCGCCTCCTGGCTGATCTCCACCACGAGGCCGGCGTTCTCTGCCAGCGACACGGCACTCTCCAGCTCACTCACGAACTGCGTTCCGCTCGGTGTCACTGTGCTGTTGGCCCACTGGTCAGCGTCAGCGTCGAGGCGCACGAGGTTGTAGCCCGCGTTCTTCAAGTTGGTCAGGTCCCTTTGCGCGTTTGTGTAATTCGTCGCGCCGAACCCTGTGGAGTCCCCGCCGGCGAATCGGCCGTACACCGCGTCAGCCCCGCGGATCTCGAACCTGTTGCCGTTCGGGTCACGGATCACGCCGCCGGAGACTGTGAACGAGCCGCTGCTGTACGGCGCCGCATGTCCGGTGACGGCACGTGATGTGGCAAGGAATGTCACGATCATCAGGGCGAGGATGAGAAGGCCCACCATGGGGCGCGAACCGGAGCGCATACGCGCGCGGAAGAGACGTGCAAGGCTGACGTGCATTACGGCTGCTCTCCGAGGGGGATGAGATGCGAGGGGTCAGCCGCAATCTACGAAGCGCCGGTTACATCGGCCCTACGCCACGACGTCTCGTTACATCGTCTTTGCCCGGTGTCGGGAGATGTAACGGAAGCTACGGCAGCGCAACCGAGATGTGGTGCTGCGACAGGCAGATTCGCATGGTGCGCGACTTAAACACTGTTGCGTCACCACACGAATGTTGCGGTTTGGAAGCCCCGCATTCGGAATTCGCCATTTTCATTGAGGCGATTGCGCGCGGGGTACCGTCGCGCCGCATGGCGCCGGCTATGCGGCGCTCAGTCAGCGTCAGCGGCTAGCGCGCGCGCTCGCGGGCCCGCTGTCTCGTGGCTCTGCGTACCGTTGCCTGCTGGTGGCGGCGGCGCGGCGCTGATGTCGACAGCATCGTGCGACGCGCTGACTGACAGCGCAGGGTCCGAAGCCTCGGTACGTTCGGGGTAGTACCACGATCGGCCCCACGAGGTCTTGGTGACGAGGAGGCATGCGGGCACCGACACGCCAGCTTCGCGAAGCTGCTCGCTCGTTTCGCGAACCTCGCTCAACCGCGTCAGCTGTCCAGCGGCCACGAGCACTGCAGCATCGAAGAGGTGCGCGATCGCGATCGCCGTCGAGTCGAGCTGCAGCGGCGGTGCCGCGAGGACGACGAGGTCATAAGAGCCCGCCCTCTCCAGCGCGCCTGCGATCGTCGCCGGCGAGCTGACGGTCGCCACTTCGAGCGGAGGCTTCGCGCGCATGCCTGGGCGCGTCGCCAGGGTCGCTGCCAGTTTTGGATCAGGCTGCAGCAGCAGCACATGCTGGCCGGCTTGCGCCGAGGCAAAGCTCAGGTCAAGGGCAATGGCGACGGCGGACAGTCGAGCCGATCCCGGAACGAGCATCAGGCTCTTGACGTCCCGATGCCGCGACAGCAAATGCGCCTGTGCGAGCGCGTAGGAGTTGGACGGCTGCCTCGAGCCGCTGGGCCGCG
>JAFALX010000347.1 GCA_019234035.1 Candidatus Dormiibacterota bacterium
TTCGAGCGCGACGGCGACACCGATGCGGTCGTGCTGGTCGGCGAAATCGGCGGTACGGACGAAGAAGATGCGGCCGCGCTCGTGCGCGACAGGTCGTTCACCAAGCCGCTCGTTGCTTTCATCGGCGGGCGTTCGGCTCCCAAGGGAAAGCGCATGGGCCACGCCGGCGCGATCATCAGCGGGAACACCGGCACTGCCCAGAGCAAGATCGACGCGCTGCACGCGGCGGGCGCGGCGATCGCCGACACCATCGAGGACGTGGTGCGGTTGACGGCGGCCGGGCTGGAACGGCGCTCTGTCGCAGCGACCTGAGCCAAATCAGTCGGTTTGCAGACGCTGAACCTGCTATCGGTGCTATACCAAAAGCGGAGCCCTCGGCTGGCACAAGCGGGTCGGGCTCCAGATGGCACTCGATCACGGAGGCATCGAAGATGATCGGCAGGCTTGCAGGGTTCTTCTCGATCCTGGCGGGCGCCCTCGTCGCTGCGGGCGCGTTCGCGAACTGGGTGACGCTCAACTCGAACGGCACCTCCACGAGCTACAGCGGGTTCACCATCATCGGCGATCACCGCGACGCCATCGTCAGCTTCGGGCTGGCGGCGGCGCTGCTGTTCGCCGGGTTCGTGCTCTCGGTGCGCCCGGTTCTCGCCGCGCGGCTCCTCGGCGCGCTGGCCGGCATCGGCGCGGCGATCTGGGCCGGGCTCCTCTTCTTCTCGCTGGCACCGCAGGCGCACGCGCTGATCGCGCCGAGCGGCCCCTCGACATCGACCACGATCGAGATCGGGCTGTGGATCACCGCGGGTGGCGGCCTCCTCGGGCTGCTGACCGCATTCGCCGCCGCGGCCGCGCGCCAGCGGCGCGTGGTGGTGGCACCGGCACCGGCGGCTGAGGCCCCCAGGCGCAGCGCCACGATGGGTCCGGCACCGGAGCCGGGCTCCCCGCCGGCTCCGGCGCGAACCACCGACGCGCCGGCGCGAACCCCCGTTGCCCCTGCTCCGACACCGACTCCGGCCGGTCGCAGGTAGCTAGCCTGGGCGGGCATGCCCGCCTGGATCTGTGCAACCTGCGCGAACCAGAGCGCGGAGGCGCCAGAGCCTCCGCGCTTCTGTGTGATCTGCTCCGACGAGCGGCAGTACGTCGGCCGCGGTGGCCAGCGCTGGACGACGCTCGAGGCGCTGGCCGCCGAGGGTCGCCGGACCGATCTCCGCGAGCTGGAACCCGGGCTGCTCGGCATCGGCGTGCAGCCGTCGTTCGGCATCGGCCAGCGCGCGCTCGTCGTGGCCACCGACACCGGCCAGGTCCTCTGGGATCCACCCGGGTTCGTCGACGAGGCGGCGATCGACGCGGTGCGCAGCCGCGGGCCGCTGCTGGCGGTGACCGCCTCACATCCCCACTTCTACGGCGTCGCCGTCGAGTGGGCGCACGCCTTCCCCGGGTCGGAGGTGCTGCTGCCGGAGGCGGACGCGCAGTGGCTGATGCGCCCCGATCCGTCGGTGCGTCGCTGGAGTTCGGCGGTGGAGGCGGCGCCTGGCGTGCGCCTGATCCAGTGCGGTGGCCACTTCGCGGGCAGCGCGGTGCTGCACTGGGCCGCCGGCGCCGAGGGCCGCGGCGTGCTGCTCACCGGAGACACGCTCCCAGTCGTCGCGGATCGGCGGTTCGTCTCCTTCATGCGGAGCTACCCGAACTACGTCCCGCTGCCCGCCGCCGCCGTGCGCCGCATCGTCGAGCGGGTGGCGCAGCTCGAGTTCGACCGCATCTACGACGGCTGGTGGACCTCGGTGCTCGAGCACGATGCGCATGGCGCCGTGATGCGGTCGGCGGAACGGTACGAGCGCTGGGTCAGCGGAGCCGTGGATGCCGATACCTGAGGCGAGTACGGTGGAAGCGTCGTGGACTTTGAACTGACCTCGGAACAACGGCACATCCGCGACACGGTTCGCGAGTACGCGCGCGCCGCGATCGCTCCGACCGCTCACCACTACGACGAGACCGGCGAGTTCCCGTACGACTGGGTGCAGGGCATGGGACGGCTCGGGCTGTTTGCGCTCCCGTTCCCCGAATCCGCGGGCGGCGCCGGCGGGGACTACCTCACGTACTGCCTGGCGATGGAGGAGGTCTCGCGCGCCGACGCGAGCGCCGGGATCACCCTCGAAGCCGCGGTCTCGCTCGGCATCACGATGCTGGTGGACTTCGGCACAACGGAGCAGCAGGAGCGCTGGTTGGCACCGCTGCTCGCCGGGGAGCGGTTGTGGTCGTTCGGTCTCACCGAGCCGGGCGCAGGGTCCGACGCGGCGCGCATCGAGACGCGTGCACAGCGCGATGGTGACGACTGGGTGATCAACGGCCGCAAGTCGTTCATCACCAACGCGGGCACCGACATCAGCGCCGGTGTGACGGTCGCATCGGTGACCGGCCGCGACAACGGACGCAACCTCATCACCGCGATCGCCGTGGAGCGAGGGACGCCCGGGTACACGCAGGCGCCGAAGTACCGCAAGCTGGGCTGGCACGCGTCGGACACGCGCGAGCTGCTCTTCGACGACTGCCGTGTGCCCGCGGGCAACACCATCGGCACCGAGGGCGCGGGTTACAGCCAGTTTCTGCACATACTCGAGAAGGGGCGGGTCGCCATCGCGGCACTCTCGGTGGGCGTCGCCCAGGCGTGCCTCGACGTGTCACTCGCCTACGCGGCGGAGCGCAGGCAGTTCGGCGTGCCGCTCGGGAGCTTCCAGGCGACGCAGTTCAAGCTCGCCGACATGGCCACACAGATCGAGCTCTCACGGCTGATGACGTGGCGGGCTGCGTCGGCCGTCGACGCGGGCCAGAGCCCGGCGCCGTACGCGTCGATGGCGAAGCTGCACGCATCCGAGGTCGCCACCGCGTGCGCCAACCAGGCGGTGCAGATCCACGGCGGCTACGGCTTCAT
>JAFALX010000241.1 GCA_019234035.1 Candidatus Dormiibacterota bacterium
CAACGATCAGCGTGACAGGTGCAAAGCAGAACGAGAAGGTACCGGCATGGCAGTGAAAGCGTCCTCGCTCCGCGACAGAAAAGCCCACGGCGCAGCTCGGTTGCTGTCGGCGGTCCCGACCGCAGAGGTCATGGGAGACCTGGTCGACACGGTGCACGACCGCATCCTCATCGAGCACATCCGGCCGAACCCGCATCAGCCGCGGCAGGCGGTCAACGAAGACTCGGACGAGTTCGCCGATCTCGTCGGGAGCATCCGGCAACAGGGATTGATCCAGCCGATCTCGTTGTGGCAAGTCGCCGACTCGGACTACATCATCATCGCGGGGGAGCGTCGCTGGCGAGCGTTTCGCCGACTCGCACAGGACAAACCCGCGGACTACGCGCGGATCCCGGCCACCGTGACGCGGTTGCTCGGCGACCATCCCGAGGCCCGCGCGCTGATGATGGCCCTGATCGAGAACGTCGTGCGCCAGGACCTGAAAGACGGTGAGCGCGCCGATGCACTGTCACGGCTGCGCGCATCGACGGGATGGACGTACGAGCAGATCGCGGATCGGATGGGCCTGAGTGTTTCGCGTGTGCAGGATCTCGCCAGCCTGGCTCGTCATGACGTGGTGCGCGACGCGCTAAATGACGGGCGGATCACACAGAAGCAAGCGCTGGCCATCGCCCAGGGCGTGCCGGCTGAACAAGCTGAACTGGCATCGGAACTGGTTGGGGTCGTGCGTGACCTTACGCCGTCGCAGGCGCGGGCGATCGTCAAAGAGGCCAAACTCGGAGGCACTGGAGAGTCTGTTGCGGAGCGCGTGCGGCGCGCGCGCGAAACGGTTGTCGTAGGGCCGGCGCCATCTCCAGAAGTGCAGCGTCAGTACGACATCCGGTCACAGGGCAGGACGCTTGAAACCGTGTCGCAGGCCGTCGTGGTAATTAATGCGACGTCGCTTCGCGTGCTTCGGCCACGCATTCAGCAGATGGATCGAGACGATTTCGCCACGATGCTCCAGTGCGTGTGCGAAGAGACCAACGTATGGCCTCAGCGCCCGGCGTGAGCGGTGGGCACATCGTGCAGCACGCCTCCCGGGAGCTGAGTAACCCAAAGCGTGTGCGGTAGGGCCCTGCCTGGTCCAAGACCGAGAGTTCGGTACTGAGCTGGCGCGCGGATCGACCTGCGGCGCGAGGCGCGCGCGGACGCCGCATGATTGCCGTGGGAGGGCGACTGTCTCCAGCTCGGCCCATCGACCCGAGCGGAGGTCCGTCTGAAATGGGCAAACGTGGCGGATACTCCGTCTGTGCGAGCGACGCCGCCGCGAGCGGGGGCAATTTATTGCCGCATTTCTCACGATCCGTCGGGTGAGCGCTTGGGTGTGAGACGGCAGCAGGTAGACTGCATGGAGCATGCACGGCGGGCGGGCTGGGCGATCGCGGAGGTATACGTCGACGACGATCGCAGCGCGTACAACCCGAAGAAGCCGCGGCCGGAGTACGAGCGCCTCCTGCAGGACATTGAACTCGGGCGACGAGATGGCGTCCTGGTGTGGCGGCTCGACCGACTGCATCGGCAGCCCCGGGAGCTCGAAGCGTTCATCGTCCTCTGCGACAAGCGTGACGTCGCCCTCGCCACCGTCACGGGCGACGTCGATCTCGCCACCAGTCAGGGGCGGTTGCTTGCGAGGGCGTGGGGTGCGTTCGCGGCGCATGAGTGTGAGGTTCGTGCTGAACGGCAACGCCGGGCCAACCTCGATCGCGCGCAGCGAGGGGTCCTGCCCCGGCCGGCATTTCGCTTGTACGGGTACACGAAGGGGACGATGCGGATCCGCTCCGCCGAGGCGAAGGTCATCCGCGAGCTCGCGTCCCGCGTCCTTGCAGGGGAGAGTCTTCGAGCGATCTCGGCAGACCTGAACTGTCGACGCATCCGCACCGCCGCCGGCGGTGTGTGGCAGAGCTCCACGCTGCGGGCACTGCTTGTGAACCCAGTCCTCGCGGGCATCAGCTGTTATCGCGGGCAACCAGTCGGGCGCGGCGCGTGGAACGGCATCCTGACGCGGCGTCAGAGCGCGCGGCTGCGCCTGCATTTGACGGATCCCGCCCGTGGAAACGGGCGCGGAGTCAACCGCTCATATCCCCTGCGTGGCGTAATTCGCTGCGGTCGCTGCGGTGGCCTCATGGTTGGTGCGACCCGCCTCGGACGGCGTGGCTACCTGTGTCGCAAGGACCTCGGACCGAAGCGCTGCGGCAGGGTCTCCATCCTGGCTGACGACGTGGAGCCGGTTGTCTTCACGCTCATCGAAGAACGGCTCGAGTCGGAGGCGCTCCGCCGAGCCGTGGACCTCCATAAGCGCAGCGATGCGCAGTGGATGCGCGCGGCAGCCGCGTATCACGCGGCGACGCGTCGCCTGCAGCAGCTGGGGTGTGACTACGCCTTGGAGCGGCTGACGCGCGCCGAATGGATGGCCATGCGGACAACGCTGCTGCAGCAGATCGCGGAGGTGGAACCGGAGATCACGTCCGATCGCTCTGCGGGCGTACTGGCCGAGTTCATCGGGAACGCCGAGCGCTTTCGCCAGGCGTGGCCGCGCATCGATACGGCGCGGCGGCGCGCAATCGTTCGCGCGATCGTGGTGCAGGCGACGGTCTGGCCCGCGCCGAACCCCTCCTTCCCGGCTGCACAACGCGTGCAAATCTGGTGGCACGGGGATGCGAAGCCGCCGCGGCGACGCCGGGGCGCGCTGCACGGAGTCGCGGAACGACGAGCCGCCGGCGCGTTCACGCAGTGTGCAGTCGACGGCTGCGAGCGACCGTATCTCGCGAACGGGTTCTGCTCGATGCATTACGAACGCATCGGGCACCACGGCGAGCCAGGTGGTCCAGGAGTTCGACGGCTTCCGAACTACCACGGTGCGCCGTGCCTGGTCGCCGGCTGCGCACGACGGGCGGAGACTCGCGGACGCTGCGGGATGCACTACATGGTGTGGAAGCGGTCGGACGCGTCGCGTCCCGGCTGCGAGGTTCCCGGATGCGAGCGCCGCGCCGCCATGTCGACCTTCTGTGAAGGCCACTATCAGCAGCGCTGGCGAGCACGCAATGCCGCGGCCAGCAATACACGTCAGC
>JAFALX010000309.1 GCA_019234035.1 Candidatus Dormiibacterota bacterium
GGCCGGCGCCGCGGCGCAGACCGCGTGCCCGATCGGGTACCTCGCCGCGGTGAGCAGCGCGGAGTCGGCGCTGAGCGCGACGCCGCCCGACACCGCAGCCGCGATCACCCTGCTCCACCAGGCAATCGCCGCGTACCCGGCGCAGTCGGTCCTTGGCCCCATCGTCACCGATCTCGAGGCGGCACCGCCACGGATCTCGGAGGCGAGCGCCGGCCTCGACACCATCGCGCAGACCCTGGCTCTGCCCCACGGCAGCACCTGCACCGCCGACCAGCGCCCCGCGCTATCGACGCTGCACAACGTCTACAGCTCGTCTGTTTTCGCCAATCTCGACCACAAGCCGGCGGGCCCGAACCCGATCAGCCAGTTCCTCGCGTGGCTGGCGTCGGCGATCCGCTGGCTCCTGAGCCACCTCACCGGCACGCTCGGCAGCGGCGGCACGATCGCGCTGGGCTCGGTGCTCCTGGCCGCCGCGCTGGCCTTCGCGGCATGGAAGCTTCGCGGGATCGTCGGTGGGCGCATCGCCGCGATGGGCGTCGAGCTCGAGCCCGACACCACCGACCCGAATCGTGAGTGGGACCTCGCCGCCGCCGCGGCGCGGCGCGGCGACTACCGCGAGGCCATTCGCCGCGCCTTTCGCTCGGCGCTGCTGACCGTCGCCAACCAGGGCCGCCTCGCCGTCGACCCGTCATGGACCACGCACGAGCTGCTGGCGGCGACCGTCGGCGACGCCGGCCTCCTTGCCTCGCTGGCGCCGGCGGCTGCGCTGTTCGACCGTGCCTGGTACTCCGGCGACGCGGTCACAGCGGCCGACTGGGATCAGGCCAGGGCGCGCTGCAAGGCGATACGGGATCTGGCGCGTGCGCGCACGCCGGTGCCGTCGCCGTGAGACGGGTGCAGCCGGCGGCGGTGCTGGTCGTCGCGCTGCTGATCATCGCGGTGCTCGCGGTGCTCGCGATCCCGGCGCCGTCGGACGACACCGATCCCTCGTCGCGCTCGGCCGGCAAGCTCGGCATGCTGGCGCTGTACACGTGGCTCGGCGAGCTCGGCTTGAACGTCTCGCGCGTCAGCGGGACCTTCGCTCTGACGCGGGCGGACGTGCTCGTCGAAGACGACCCGACCGACGATTTCAGCACCGCGGACCTGAACGCCATCACCGGCTTCGTGCGCGGCGGTGGCGACGTCATCATCGCGTTCGACCGCCCGTCGCAAGGTCAGGTGCTGCCGCTGCTGCAGCGGCTGTCGGTGCAGATCGGTCGCGACGTGCAGGCGGGAACGGCCACGCCCGCACAACCGTTTGTGCCCGCAGACGACGTGCGGTCGGTGCCCATGGGCGCCGGGGTGTCGTTCAGCGGGCAGCAGCCGCTCGTGCCACTGCTAGGTCAGAACGGCGCGGTCGTCGCGGGGGTCGTGCAGGTGGGGAGCGGCCGGGCGTACGTGCTCGGCAACTCGCAGCCGCTGTCCAACGACGGGTTGCGGCATGGCGACTCGGCGTATCTCTTCCTCGGCCTTCTCTCGCGCGCTCGCGGCGGCCGCATCGCGTTCGACGAGTTCCACCACGGTGAGAGCGACACCGCCGGCGGCGCCGCAGGCATCTTCAATGGGCCGCTGGGCATTGCGACGATCCTCGCGGTGGCGCTGGTGCTGGTGACACTCGCAGTCACCGGGCGGCGCATCGGCCGGCCCGTCGCTGCCGGCGACACCGCACTGGTCCCGTTCGCGACGACGTATGTTTGTGCCATGGGTGACCTCTTCGCGCGCTCCCGTCAGCGCGGCATGATTGCGGCGCGATACGCCGACGAGCTCAAGCGCGTCGTCGGCGAGCAGACCGGCGTCGCCTCCGGTCTCGACGACGCAGCCTTCGTGGCGGCGCTCGCGGCCGCCGGCACTCAGCGGAGCGATGAGGTGGCCTCGCTGCTGCGACGCGCCCGCGAGCTCGCCGCGGCACAACCCGACGAGCGCGCCCTGCTGCTACTCGCGCGCGACGTCGCCGTGGCCGAGCAGGAATGGGCGCCGGCCCCACAATTGCAGCGGTGACGGAGACGGGAGATTTGTCGACGGCGCATGCAGCACAGGTAGGGAGAACCGCGCAGCTGCGTGCGCGACTGCACGAGGTGCTCGGCCGCGCCATCGTCGGTCAGCAGCAGGTGATCGACGGCATGTTCATCGCGCTCCTGTGCCGCGGTCACGTGCTGCTCGAGGGAGTCCCGGGGACGGCCAAGACGTTGATGGCGCGCGCGCTCGCCGCGGCACTCTCGGCGAGGTTCACCCGGGTGCAGTTCACGCCCGATCTGCTGCCCTCGGACATCATCGGCACGAGCGTGTACCGCGCGGCGAACGCCAGCTTCGAGTTCCGCCCCGGCCCGATCTTCACCGACACGCTGCTCGCCGACGAGATCAACCGCGCGCCCGCGAAGACGCAGGCGGCGCTGCTCGAGGCGATGGAGGAGCGGCAGGTGACGTCGGACGGCGTCACCCGGCAGCTGGGCGATCGCTTCTTCGTCGCGGCCACGCAGAACCCTGTCGAGTACGAGGGCACGTACCCGCTGCCCGAGGCGCAGCTCGACCGCTTCTTCTTCAAGCTCGAGGTCTCCGTCCCCAGCCCCGCCGACGAGGCGGTGCTGCTGCGACGGTTCGATCAGGGCTTCGATCCGCACGCGCTCGACGCGGCCGGTGTTTCAGCCGTCATCGACGAAAACGCGCTGCTCGCGGTGCGCCGTGAGGTCGCCGCCGTGCGCGTGGGCGACGAGGTCCTCGGCTACATCGCCGCCATCGTGGCCGCGACGCGCACGAGTCCCGATCTCAGCCTCGGCGCCAGCCCGCGCGGCTCGATCGCGCTGCTGCAGGGCGCCAAGGCCATGGCGGCGGTGCAGGGACGCGAGTATGTGGTTCCCGACGACGTGAAGGAGATCTGCATCCCCGCGCTGCGGCATCGCATGGTGCGGCGCCCGGAGGCCGAGATCCAGGGCGTCAGCGAGATCGCGGCCGTGCAGCGCGCCCTCGGCCGCGTGCCCGTGCCACGCTGAGCGCGGAGGACAGACGGTGACCTGGCGCGGCGCGGCACTGCTCGCGGCGGCGCTGCTCGTGGTGGCCGCCGGGGCCGCGTCGCCCGTGTTCTTCGTCGCCGGGCTGTCGGCATTGGTGGTCATCGCGGCGCTGATCGTCGTGGACGGCCGTCGTGCGCCGGGTGCACGGGCGGTTCGTGCCACGCGTGACCACGACGCGATCCTCTCGGTGGGCGTGCCCAACCGCGTGGCGCTGACGCTGCGCGGTCCCCGGGCGCACGGTCGGGTGCGCGAGGAGCTGCCGGACGCGGCGCACGCCTCGGCCGACGAGTGGCGCTCCGCGGTTCCGGCGGACCTGGAGTACACGGTGACCCCGCGCGTCCGCGGCGAGCTCGCCGTGGGGCGGACCGTCGCCCGCCTCGAGGGCCCGTGGGGGCTGGGGTGGCGGCAGCTGGCGCCCGGCGCCCCCGAGACGATGCAGGTCGACGCGGACGTCAGCGCCGTTCGCGTGTACGAGGCGCTCGCGCGCAGGGGCCAGCTGGCCGAGCTCGGTGTCCGCACCCTGCGCCTGCGCACCGAGGGCACCGAGTTCGAGCGTGTGCGCGACGCTGTGCCCGACGACCCCATGCGGTCGATCAACTGGCGCGCCACCGCCCGGACCGGGCAGCTCATGGCGACCGAGCTCATGCCGGAGCGCGCCCAGCCAGTGATCATCTGCCTCGACCACGGCCGGCTCATGGGCGTCGGCGCCGGCGAGCTGGCCAAGCTCGACCACGCCATCAACGCGGCGCTGCTGCTGGTGCACGTCGCCCTGCACAGCGGCGACCGCGCCGGCCTGCTCGCGTTCGCCGACACGGTCAGCGTGACGCTGGCCCCGCGCCCCGGCGCGGCGCAGATGCGGCGCTTCCTCGACGCGGTCCGCCCGTTGCGGCCGGGTGAGACGGAGGCCGACTACGACGATGCGCTCGAGTACCTGAGCCGCTGGCAGCGCCGCCGCGCGCTGGTCGTGCTGTTCACCGACCTGCTCGATCCCGACCAGAGCGCCGCGCTTGTGCGCCAGTGCATCCGGCTGCGCCGCCGCCACCTGCCGCTGGTCGTCACCGTGCGTGACCCGGCGATCGACGACATGGCCCGGGCGGACCCGCGCACCGGCAGCGACGTCTACTCGCGGGCTGTCGCCTCGGGGCTGCTGGCCGACCGCGCCGCCACGCTGCAGGTGCTGCAGCGCAGCGGCGTCGCGACCATCGACGCGGACGCGCGGTCGCTCTCGCCGCGCCTCGTCAATCGCTACCTCGAGCTGAAGCGGCGCGCCACCATCTAGAGGGCCCGGCCCGAGCTCGACGGAGAAGCTGCAGGTGTGGCTGCGGGGGTCGTCGCGGTGCCGCCGGAAGCGGGCT
>JAFALX010000075.1 GCA_019234035.1 Candidatus Dormiibacterota bacterium
GCGGGCCATAGGGGAAGTGCGCGAGATCGGCGATGTAGAGGATGCGCTCCGCCGGGGCCTGGCGCCGCAGCTCGTGCACCACGGTCAGACCACCCACCCCGGAGTCGAACACACCGATGGGGCGGGAATCGCTCATTCCGGCCGCAGGATACCAGGGGCCTTCGCCGCTACTCCCACAAGTGGAGCGCCATCACCAGGATGTCGCGCGGTCCATCTGCCAGGAGCACGTGGGCCCGCCGCGTCCCTTCCTCCTCGAACCCGAGCGACCGGTAGAGGCCGATGGCGCGCTCGTTGGTGGTGAAGACGGCCAGCGAGAGCTTGGTGATGCCGACCGCCCGGGCCCAGTCCACCGCCGTCTCCATGAGCCGCCGGCCCAGGCCCAGCCCACGGGCCCTGTTGCTGACAATGATGGCGACTTCTCCGATGTGCGAGTGATAGCGCTCGGGGCGACGGCTGACCAGGAGCTGGCCGGCGACCTCGCCGTCGACCACCAGCGTGAGCGGCAGGCCACCCTCGCCCACGAGCGTGCTGAGCGACAGCTCCTCCTCGAGCACCGAGCGCTCGCCGGGCGTCGCAGCGATGAGCCCCCCCTCCGACGCCACCTCGTCGCGCAGCCGCACCAGCGCGGGCGCATCCGCGCCGGACGCGGGCCGGATGAGAAACGAGCGGCCGTCGCTCGTGGTGCCTTCCCGGCGAAGGAGGGCGAGACGCGCCGCCACTAGTGTCCCGTCTTGGAGGCTCGAAGCATATTCGCGGCCTCGACGGCCGGTGCCAAGGAAAGGGTGGCGCGCCGAGGAGCGCATCTGTTGATGCGTGACGAGGCAGCGCCGGGCCCCTTGACGCTGGCATCAGCGCCGCAGGCGCCCGGCCGACGAGGTCGATGAAGATGCAAGAGGCTTCCTAGACGGGACACTCAGGATCAGCCGGCGAGCGCCAGCCCGCCGGGCGCGGCGGCCGACGCCGTCGCGGACAGGTGCTCGACGATGCGCGTGGGGAGGCCCCTGGCGTTCATCAGCGTGATGTGGCCGTGCGGGTACTGCCACAGCGCACACCCCCAGGCGGCGGCCAGCTCCTCCATGGGCGGAGCGCCGACGATGCGGTCACCGAGCGATTCGATGACGGTGACCCGATCGGGCGACGTCACCGGCTGCAGGCGGCGGGGCACGATCGGCGCCAGCGCCTCGGACAGCGCGTCACGCGCCGAGTCGCGGTCGCGGCCCCAGAAGCCTGCGGCCTGGCCGAGCATCCCGGTGTACCGGCGCATGGCGCCGTGGCGCTGTTCGGTGAACGTCACCGGCGGCTCACAGAAGGGCGCCGCCACCAGCGTGTGGTCCACCGGCAGCAGCGCTGTGACCAGCAGCGCCACCAGGCCGCCCAGGCTGGTGCCGAGGAAGCGGACCGCCGGCGTGACCTCACGCTGCGCCCACGCCATGACCGCGGCCGTGTCCTCCACACACTGCCGGACGACAGCGCGCGTGTATGCGGGATCGAGGCTGAAGAAGTGGTCGCCGCTGTGCTGGTGCGGGACCGCGCGCCGCAGGTGGAACGGGAGCTCGATGCGCACCGTGTGCACCCCGCGCTTCCGCATCCGCCACGCGAGCCAGCGGTCATACCCGCTGAACGGCACGGCGTATCCGTGGAGGACCACCACGATCGGCGACGCGGCACCGTTCGGACCGATGTGGGCCACCGCGTTCAGCCGCCGGCTCCCCGGGTGGCTCCCCGGCCCGGCACTCTCGCCGACGAGGTCGAGCTCATGCCAGCCCGCGCCCTCGAAGCAGTCCCACGAGCGGTCGACCCGCACCGGGCTGGGATCGGCGACACGGCTCTCCTGCCAGAAGCGGTCGATGTCGACAGGCGACAGATCGAGCACCGGCGGCTGCTCCACGTGCAAGCCACCCAGACCCGCGATGACCGCGCGATCGAGCTGCTCCGAGGCCATCGACCCGAGCCAGCCCGCCACGGCGTCCACTGCCCGCATCGTCAGAGCGTACCTCGCAACGGGAAGGCGTACACACCGATGTGATGGGCCCGGCGCGATGTGCTATCAGTGCGGCGCGCCATGCCGCAACAGCGTCCATCCGCGAGCAAGCATCCGCAGCCGTCGTCCGGCAACCGCCGCCCGCCGCGGTCGGCGTCGCGACGCAAGCGCGAGCGGCGCCGCGAGGCCGAGCTCCGGCGCGCCAGCGGCCCGTCGCGGCCGCGGTGGGTGTGGGCCGGCGGTGCTGGTGCGGCGGTGGTCGTGCTGGCGCTGGTGCTCGCCATCGTGCTGACGCGGCCGCACGCGTCGTCGACCGGACCACGCCCGACCGCCGCGCCGACGCCCCTGCCGTCCGCGCTTGCATCCGCCGACTCGACGGCGAACGGCAGCACGGTCGCCGGCGTCTCGTGCGACCCGACGAGCCCCACCGCGACGCCGGCGCCGTCCTCGACCGCGACGCCCTCCGCGGCGCCGAGCCCGGCGTTCGCCCACCTCGCGATCTACGTGAACGGCGAGGCGCGCCGGGTGCCGGCCGGCATCGGCGTGGGACCGCCGCGCACGACCCAGTCCACCGACGCCGGGCCCTACGTCAGCGGCGGCTGTCTGTACTGGCTCAACACCCGCACGTACGACGGTGTCATCCATGTGCAGCCGCCCTCGCAGCAGACGTTGACGCTCGGGACGTTCTTCGACATCTGGGGGCAGCAGCTCAGCGCAACGCAGGTCGGACCCGCCAGCGGAACGGTCACAGTTCTTGTCAATGGGTCGCCATACCCGGGTGACCCGCGCGCAGTTCCGCTGAGCTCACACGTCGTGATCCAGCTGAACGTGGGCACCAACGTGCCCTTCCAGCATTACGACTTCCCGGTTGGGGAATAACGTCACACCGTCGCTGTGCGATTACTGTCCGCACTTGCGCGCACACGGGTAAATCGTTGTTAACACAGGACCTTTGCCTCTGGCGCTGGGCGGTACCGAGGGGGTAGCGTGCGGCGTCATGGGGGCGCATGACGCGGGGGGCGGACGTGTGATGCATCGCATGACAGCCCTGCTGGAACAGTGGGAAAGGTGTGGCGATCCTCGTGCCGACTTCGCCGGTCGCTGGGCCGCCACCGCACGCCAGATCGCCGCCGCGGCTCACCGCGGGCGCTTTCATCAGAGCGACTGGATCCTCACGCTGCTGGACCTTCTTGCCGACTACTACCTGATCACCGTGGAGCCGGACGACGACGACCTCACATTCGTGACGGCGGGCGCGTGGCGTGCGGCGCACGAGATGGCGCGGCGCCGCCCGTCGCAGTCGCAGCGCGCGGTGCTGCTCGGATTCAACGCCCTCATCTGCAACGACCTGCCGCAGGCGATCGGTGATCTGCTGACGAGCGAATGGCCGCCGGGCGTTGTCCGCCTCGAGCGCCGTCGCGACGATGTCTTCCGCGTCACGGACATGATCGCAAGCACGATGGGCGGCTACGGCCGCGTCGTGCGCGCCTGGTCGACCGATGTGTGGCCGCGTGCACTCGCACTGGTGACCGCGGTCAGCGACCCGTGGCGTGACCTGATCCGTCAGGACATCGAGCTCACCGCGGCGCGGCGTGCGCACCTCATCGCATGCGACATCCCGGGCAGGGAGGCGCTGCTGAGCCTGCCGGAGCATGAGCTGGACCTGCACTTCCCTGTCTGTCATCTCCCCGCGCACTGCCGGCTCAGCGAGCCGCTGCCGTCGTTCGGCGTCCCGGCTCCGGCAACGTCCTGACCCGACGCCGACCCGCACGCTTACGCTGCGTAACCTCGCGACGTATGGTGTTGCAAGCGTGACCTCGCCGGATGCACCCACTCCACTGCACGTCGTTGACAATGGCCCGCCCGCGCCGGATTGGGAGGCGGTCTACCGGGACCACGTGGGACCGCTCTACCGATTCGTCTATGCCCGCACCGGGAACCATGCCGACGCCGAGGACATCACCTCGACCGTGTTCATGCGCGCCCTTCCCCGCCTGCGTGCGGATGTCTCGGACGCGGAGCTGCGCGGGTACCTGCATGCCACGGCGCGCACGGTCATCGCCGACGTCTGGCGTGACCGCCATGGCACGGTCACGCAGGAGATCGACGAGGAATCGACGCCGAACCACGAGCCGGTGGAGAGCGAGCGGCGCGATGTCGACACGCTGCTGCAGCGGCTGCCGGGCAACTATCGGACGGTGCTGGAGCTGCGCTTTCTCCGCGGCTATTCAGTGAAGGAGACAGCGGCCGCCATGGGAATCAGCGTGAGCAACGCGAAGGTGTTGCAGCTGCGGGCACTGCGGCGCGCCGCGACACTGGACCCTGCGCAGTGAGCCGGGCCGACCGCCGCCTGCAGCGGTACATCGATGCGATCCTCCGCGACCGCCGCCCGCGACGCGGAAGCGCCGGCGACGACGCCGATGCGATGCGTCTCGCGGCGCGCCTGCACGCAGCACATCCCGGCGCCGCGGATCCCTCGCCGGCGTTCGTCGACTCGCTGGCGCGCCGCTTGCGCCAGGGCGTTGCGGACGAAACTGTCCCGATGCCACAGCGCCGGCGTTTTCTTGCAGCGGCCGGCGCCGCGGCCGCAGCCGGTATCGGCGCGGGCATCGGCATCGAGCACCTGCGAGCGGGTTCGACGGCTCCGTCGCAACCGGTGCTGCAACCCGCCCAAGGACGCTGGGTGCCGGTGGCGCGCATGACGGACATGAAGATGGGCACCGTGAAGCGGTTCTCCGCAAACGGCATCGAGGGGTTCGTCCTCAACGCCGGCGGCACGGTGTCGGCGCTGTCGGCGGTGTGCACCGACCAGGGCTGCATCCTGCAGACGGACGCGAGCGGCAAGCAGCTCAACTGCCCATGTCACTACGCGCAATTCAGCCTCGACGGCATGCCCAAGGCGGGTTCGTACCATCCGGTCACGCCGCTGCCGGTGATCCAGACGCGCGCGAACGGGGACGTCGTCGAAGCGCTTCTGCCCGAGGTCAAGAACCAGCCCGACTGGACGGGATAGTCCTCGAGCGACTGTGGTGCGCGTCTTCCACCACGTCGTCCTTGCGCCGTCCGGCGCCGGTACCATGTGCTGCGTGAGGCGGCGGGGACCATGAGCGCGGAGACGACACGTGCGCTGGTGTTCGCGTTTGCGGAGGCGCTCGAACACCGTGACTGGGACGCCTTCACCGCGGTGCTCTCGCCCGAGATGGTGTACGAGCTGCCGCAGACGCGTGAGCGCATCCGTGGGCGCGACCGCTATGTGCAGTTCAACGCTGAGTATCCCGGCGACTGGCACGTCGAGCCGCAGCTCGTCATCGGCGACGATCACGACGGCTGTCTCCTGTTCCGCTGGACTCTTGACGATGCGTCGGTGCTCGCCGTCGCGTTCTTCGAGATCCACGGCGACCGCATCGTCAAGGTGACCGATCTCTGGCCGGAGCCGTACGACCCGCCGGCCGGCCGCGAGCAGCTGGTGGAACGCTTTTGACCGGCACCGTCAACCCCACCGACGTCACCGAGGTCGTGCGCGAGCCGGTTCGCGGCGGTCACATTCCCGCGGAGCTCCTTGGCTTCGCCGGGATCGACCTGCTGCGCCTGCTGATGACGCAGCACGTGCAGTGGCCGCCGATCGCCTATCTGACCGGCATACGCTTCACCGAGGTCGGCGCAGGGACCGCGACGTTCACCATGCCCATCACCGACTGGCTCAAGACGCCGCAGGGGATCGTGACCGGCGGCGAGGTGGCGATTCTCGCCGACGGCCCGCTCGGGTGCGCGGTGCACTCCGTGCTCCCGCCGGGAGCCGGGTACACCACCACTGAGCTCTCGATCAGCATGGTGCGGCCGGTGCCGGCGTCCGGTCATCTCGTGGCACGCGGCAGCGTCGTGCATGGTGGCCGGCAGCTCGCCCTGTCGGAGGTCTACATCACCGACGACGCCGGCCGCCTCATCGCCCACGGGACGTCGCGCTGCTTCCTCTTCCGCGGCCCCGGCGACCCGCCATCAGCGCCCACCGATATCGGTGCACCACATCGGAATGACCTCGACGGCTGGGTACCGCCGTACCGGCGGCCGGCGCTCGGCACCGTGCTCGACAGCGAGATCTGGTCGTCACAGAGCGGCCTCGACATCATGGACGGGCTCATCACCGGCGCCCTGCCGGCGCCCCCGCTCGCATATCTCCTCGGCGCGCGCCCGGTCGACGCCGCAGCGGGGCGCTGCGTGTTTCAGCTGCCCGCGACGGAATGGCTCACGTCACCGCTGGGTCTGGTCGAGGGCGGTGTGACGGCGTGCGTCGCGGAGCTGGCGCTCGCCTCCGCCGTGCAGACGACCGTACCGGCCGGCACCGCGTACGCACCGACCGACCTGCACGTGCAGTTTCTCCGCCCGGTGCCGGCCGACGGCGCGATGCTCACCGCCACCGGCACCGTCGTGCATCGCGGCCGCACCATCGCCGTCGCTCGCGCCGACGTCGTCAACGCCGCCGGCAAGCCGGTGGCCACGGCGACGGGGTCGGCGGTGATCCTGCCCGGCCGCCGCGCCGACCTGCGCGACCAGGCCGACCCGGCCTGATCCCCGGCGCGGTCAGCTCAGCTCAGCTCTGCGCCGAGCCACTCCCGAACCCGCTCGGCGGTGAGCGTCTGCCCGCCCACGCGCGACACCTCCTGACCGTCCTTGAGGAGCAGCAGCGTGGGCATGCCCATCACCTTCAGCTCGATGCACACGCGCCGCGCCTTGGGCGCCTCGAGCTTCACCAGGTCGACGTTGAGCTCCTCGGCGATGCGCTCCACGTGCGGCATCAGCACGAGGCACTCCTTGCACTGGGGACCCCAGACGTCGACCAGCTTGGTGCCCTCGGCCACCAGATCATGGAAGTTCTCGCGCGTCGCTTCGGCTACGGTCATGGTTGTCACTTACTCCTGGTTGCTGTGGCCCTTGTCGCGCATCGCCTTCACCGCGCGGGCGATCTCGTCCTTCTCCAGAACGTCGGCCATCACGCCGATCTGTTCCTCGTACACGTCGTCGGGCACCGCCTCGCGGATCTCGTCCTCGAGGACGTGGTAGACGGGGAGGCCCAACTGGACCTCGGCCAGTGGCCCTGCATAGGTGGGATCACCGAGAACGACTGTCTCGGCGGAGAGCTCCGCGCTCTCCCAGTCAGGGGACCCGAGCAGGACGAGGACGTTCTGCGCCCCATGCTCCTGCGCGAGCTCCTTGATCACCTGTTGATGCTGCAGGTCCATGGCGCCGGATGCGGTTCAAACAAAGCACTCCGTCGCCGCAAAGGCCACCGTC
>JAFALX010000342.1 GCA_019234035.1 Candidatus Dormiibacterota bacterium
CGCCGTCGCGGATCACCGCAGCGGTGTCTGCGGCAGCCTGCTCCAGCGCGGCGAGCGTCGTGGCGCTGCGCGTCGTCTCGGGGTCGAAGGAATGGACGTGGAGGCCGGCGGCCCTGCGCTCCTCCACCCAACGCGTCTCGTGCTCCCCGCCGAGCGTGGCGAGCAGCTGCGCCAGCTGTGTGGTGCTGCGCGGCAGATCCTCGCCGTGCGCGCGGCGGATCTCGAGCTGCGTCAGGTGCTCGCAGGAGATGTAATCCGACAGGTCGGTCGCGCCGAGCACGAGGCGACCCTCGACGAGCCTCACGGACGCGTCCCTGCCTCGCCGCCGTCAAGCACCCGCGGCCGCAGCGGCAGCATGAGCTGCGGGTTGCGCCGGCGGGCCACCGGCGGGCGCGACGGGCGCTCCGGCCGCCACGGGCCGCGTGGTCGGCTGATCGCCAGTGGCGACAGCCGGAACAGCTCGGCGTGCTCCGTCAACAGCCGCCGTGCCAGCTCGGCGTACGGCGGCGCCGGCTCGGGCTCACCCGGGGGGTCGGCGTTGCGTGCTTCCATGAGCAGGATGCTGCTGGGCCGCGGCGACATCAGCCTGTCGCTCCGTAAGGTTGGCTCGGGATGGCAGGAGAGATCGAGGTGCGCCGCGTGCTGCCGGGGGAATACGCGGAGGCCGGCGAGGCGACCGCTCGCGCCTACCGCGAGTTCGCGCCGCCGGAGATGCCGCAGTGGCAGGCGTACCTCACCCGCATCGCCGACGTCGCCGCCCGCGCCTCGCGAACGGTCGTGCTGGTCGCGCTGGTCGACGGGGTCATCGCCGGCACGACGACGATCGAGGTCGACCGGCACATCGAGGACGACTGGCGCGACGAGCTGGAGCCGGATCAGGTGCACGTGCGCATGCTCGGCGTCGATCCCGCGTATCGCCGTCGCGGCGTCGGTCGTGCGCTGATGCACGCGACCATCGCGCTCGCGCAGGAGCTCGGCCGTTCCAGGGTCACGCTGGAGACGACCGGGCAGATGCTCGCGGCGCAGCAGATGTACGAGTCGCTCGGCTTCGTCGCGCTGGGACGCAGGGAGGTGCAGCAGGGGCTGACATTCCTCAGCTACGAGCTTCGGCTGCCGGAGCACTGATAGATTCGTCGTCATGCCGTACGAATCGGGCGAGAAGTTCACCCGGGTGATGCAGCTGTTCCGCCGCCTCTGTGACACGGAGACCGGCGTCACCACCAAGCAGCTGGCCGAGGAGCTCGAGGTCAACCAGCGCACGGTGCAGCGGTACGTGCAGATGCTGCGTGACAGCGCCGGCATCGACATCGAGGAGCGCGACGCGCGCCTGCACATCGGTCCCGGCACGCGGCTGCCCGCGATGCAGCTCAATCGCTACCAGGCGACGTTGCTGCTCGTCGCCCTGCGCCTCCTGCAACAGCTGCGCACCGAGCACGACCCCGACATGGTCGGCGCGCTCGCCCAGCTCTCGCGGGCGTTGCGTGTGCCGCTCGTCGCGCGGTACCTCGAGCGCACGCTGCGGACTGTCGAGGAACGCCCGCAGAACCCCGAGCGCACGCAGGTCGAACGCACGGTCATCGACGGGTTCGTCGACTCACGCGCGATCGAGGTGACGTATGTCGATGGGGCCGGGCGCGAGACCAAACGCACGCTGCACCCGTACTTCATCGAGCCGGCATCGCAGGGCCGGCACATCTACGTCTTCGCGCAGGACTCGATGTCGGGCGAGGTGCGGCCCTTCCGGCTCGACCGCATCCGCACGGCTCGCCTGCTGCCGACGATGTTCCGCACACCGGACCAGTTCGACATCGACCGTGTGATCGGCACGTCATGGGGGGTGTGGCAGTCGGAGCATCCGGACCACGTGGTCCTGCGCTTCACCGCCGAGGGTGCGCGCGTGCTCAAGCAGAACCTGGCGCACCCGAACGCCGTGCTGACCGACATCGCCGGCGGCGGCGTGGAGATGAGCATCGACGTCGCCAGCGAGGTCGAGATGCGCCCGTGGGTGCTGGGATGGGGTCCGCTCGTCACAGTGCTGGAGCCGGAGTCGCTGCGCGACTTCGTGGCTGATGCGGCGCTGCGGGTCGCGGCGCTCTACGCGAAGCATGCCCACACGCCGGCATAGACGCGACTCACCCCAGCGGTGACCTCTAGCTGGCGGCGTCCTTGTTCAGCGACAGCGCGCACGAATTCATGCAGTAGCGCTGTCCGGTCGGCTGCGGGCCGTCGCCGAAGACGTGGCCCAGGTGGCCGCCGCAGCTGGCACATCGCACCTCCGTGCGGGGCACGAGCATGCTCCAGTCACGGTGCAGCTCCACCGCATCCGCATTGATCGGCTCCCAGAAGCTCGGCCAGCCGGTCCCTGAGTCGTACTTCGTGTCGGAACGGAACAGCTCGGCGCCGCATCCTGCGCACGCGTACACGCCGTTGTCCTTGACATGCACGTACTTGCCGGTGAACGGCGGCTCGGTGCCCGCCTTGCGCAGCACGTCGTACTCGTCCTGGCTGAGCTTTTCCTTCCACTCGCTGTCGGTCAATTCAACCTTCTGCATCTGTTGTTCTCACAACCTCCATTGCATGTATTCCCCATCAACCGCCCGCGTCATCGGCGCCCGTCGCGCCACCGCCCGCACCGTCGCCGGCACCGTCCGCGGCGTTCGGCTTCTTCGCCGTGCTGGGCTTGCGGCTGCGGCTGGAACGCTTGGCAGGCGCCGCACCCGCGTTCTGACTCGGGCCGTTGCTCTGTGAGCGGCTCTGCGCTTGGGGCTGTCGTTTGGCGGCCTGCCCCTTGGCCGGAGTCCGTCGCGGGGCGCCGCCCGCACTCTGTCGTTTGCCCGCTGCCGAGCCGGCCGCCGCGCCGTCGCCCGCGGCCGCGCTCGTCGTATCCACGGCCTTGGCGCCGGCACCGCGGCGCTTCGATGCCGGTGGCGCCGTGAGCACGAGCTTGAGATTGCGGCCCATCACCGCGAACGTCGCGGCCACCGAGCCGCGCACGAATCGCTCCAGGTACTTCGTGGGCCAGGCGAGCTGCGCTTCCGCGGTGAACTTGGCAAGCGTCCCGCCGTCTGTGGCCTCCAACACCCACCTGCCGCGAAACCTGGACCGGCCCGAGGTCCCGCGGAACGCAAACGTCGTGGGCGGGTCGTACTGCGTGATCTCGTACGTGGCCACCGCCTTGCGACCGAGCATGACGCGGGTCACCTCACGGTATTTCGTTCCCACACCGGTGGGGCCGTCGGAGATCTTCTCGGACTCGAGAACGTTGGGGACGTATCTCGGCTCGTTGCTGAGTTCGGCGATGAACTTGAAGACCTCTGCCGGTGGCCGGTTGATCTCGACGCGGTTCTCGTTGCGCAGCATGCGTCGCAGGCGTCAGGCCAGCTGGCAGGATGCCGCGACGCCGCGCCGCGAGTAGTACTTCTGGTGGTAGTCCTCGGCCTCCCAGAAGCGGCCCGCGGGCTCGATCTGCGTGACGATCGCCTTGCGATACCGCCGCTCACTCTCGAGCTGCTCCTTCGACCGCTGCGCCGCCTCGGCCTGCGCCTCGGAGTGCGTGAAGATCGCCGAGCGATAGTTGTCGCCGAAGTCCCATCCCTGGCGGTTGCGTTGGGTCGGGTTGTGGTTCATCCAGAACACGCGCAGCAGCTCCTCATAGCTCACCTGCGCGGGATCGTATGTCACTTCGACTGCCTCGGCGTGTCCCGTCCGGTGCGAGCACACCTGCTCGTAGGTCGGGTGATCGGTGTGGCCGCCGGTGTACCCGACGCGGGTGCCCACAACCCCCGGCACCTGCTCGAACACCGACTCGACACCCCAAAAACAGCCGCCAGCAAACGTCGCCTTTTCCATGATTGGAGTATGCCCAGAGGGGAGAAAGCCAAGCGCTGGAAACGTGACTCCGGTCGCTCAGGCCACGCTCTCGTACGCCAGCTGCTCCGCTGGCCGCGGCGGCGCGATCCCGTAGCCCTGGCCAAGTAGGATCCCGAGCTCGAGCACGCGGCTGATCTGCTCCTCGCTTTCCAGCCCCTCGGCCACCAGCTTCGCGCCACTCGAATCGGCGAAGGTGACCAGCGCCTGCACCGCCGAGCGCGGGCCGGCGGCCTCCACGCTGCACGCCAGGCTGCGGGCGACCTTGATGTACTCGGGATTGGCGGTCGTGAGCACCTCGAGCGTCGAGTGACCCTCGCCAACGTCGTCCAGCGCAAAGCGGAAACCCTCGGAACGGTAGGCGCCGAGCACGCCCCGCAGCCGGTCGAGGTTGGCGATCGGGTCGCGCTCGCTGATCTCGAAGATGACGGTGTCCGGCGAGCGGCCGGCCCAGCGCATCAGCATCGCCATCTGGTCGACGTCGTGCAGCGGGTCGAGCAGCGCGTGCACCGACACGTTGATGAAGAGCAGCGCGGACCGCGGCAGCGAGGTGGCGCCGTGCACGGCGACGCGACGGCACAGCCAGTCGAGGTCGCGGGCGTGGCCGAGCCGCTTGGCGGCGTCGAACAGGTCCTCGACGCTCGCCCGCACGCCGAACCCGGACGGACGTGCCAGCGCCTCGTAGCCCTCGAGCTCGAAGGTGTCGAGCCTGCGGATCGCCTGGTAGAGCGCAGTGAGCTGTCGAGTGGCCAGCAGACGCGGAATCAGGTACGGCCAGCCCTGCACGCGTTCCTTCGCCGTCGCGATGGCAGCCACCCTGCCCGCGCCGGTCCGTTTGCTGTTGTAGAGCGCGGCATCGGCGCGCGCCATCAGCGACTCGCCGCTCTCGACCCCGTCCCACCCCGCCAATCCCGCCGAAAAGACGATGAGGGCCGCCGACGCGTCGCGGAGCCGCTCCATGACGTTGCGCGCCTCCTCCACCGTTGAGCCGGGCAGCAGCACCGCGAACTCGTCGCCGCCGATTCGCGCCAGCAGGTCCACCTCACGCAGCGGCTCGGTCCAGCGCGCGGCGATCTCACGAAGCAGCTCGTCGCCCCGGCCGTGGCCCCAGTCGTCGTTGTAGGTCTTGAAGTTGTCGAGGTCGAGCATCGCCACGGTGAGCGACGACCCGTTGCGGCGAGAACGGGCCAGCGCGCGGGACAGCTCCTCCTCCCATGCGCGCCGGTTGGGGATGCCCGTGAGGGCGTCCTGGCGCGCGGCGACATAGGCGCGCTGCTCGCTGACGCGCAGCTCGGCGTCCACGCGTTTGCGCTCGGTGATGTCGCGCACGACGGCGATGAGGCGCGCCTGCCCCTCGGTGCTGAGCGGCCGCATCGCCGTGTCGACGTCGATGATCGCGCCGTCCTTGCGCACCAGCTGCCCCTCATACTGCGAGTGGCGCGCCAGACCGTCGAGGCGGTGGCGGAGCGACTCGTGGAGCGCCGCCTGCTGGCCGGGAGGCGCCAGGTCGATGAGCGAGGGCAGCGCGCGGAGCTCGGCCTCCGTGTATCCGCTGATCCGCAGGTACGCCGCGTTGGCGTAGACCATGCGGCCACGCTCGGTGATCAAGAGCCCCTCGCCGAGGTCGCTGATCGCCTGCAGCAGCATCTGGTAGCGCGCGCGCCGGCGTTCACTCGAGGCGGCGATGCCGCCGACGAAGACCGCGGTGAGCAGCACGATGCCGGCGCGGTACACGACGCTGCCGAGCTGGGGCGGATACCCGAACACCTCGAGCCGCAGCCAGTAGAACGCGCCGTAGCCGACGCCGAATGCGACCCCGAACCAGAGCGCTCCGCGCAGCCGGTACAGCGTCGCGGCCTCGATCGCGACGAGCGCGTAGGCGGCATACGTCGTGGCGAAGACGTCATTCGCGGTGAGCATCGTCCAGGCGGTGACGACGAGAAAGTCACCCGCCAGCGCGCCCAGGAGCGCGGCCTCGATTGACCGTCGCGACCTCCAGGCGACGAGCGACACCGGCAGGTTGTACAGCGCCATGACGAACGCGCCGATGAGCACCCCGATGGCCCCGCCGATCGGCCGCGGGTCGGAGACGGTGA
>JAFALX010000437.1 GCA_019234035.1 Candidatus Dormiibacterota bacterium
TTCGGGGAAGATGCCCGCCTGCACCGTCCAGATGTCCCCGGCGTCCACGCTGTGCAGGAGCGCCGTGAGCAGTGCACGGCCGGCGCCGCGTCCGCGGCTCGCTGCCGCGACGTAGACGCTCACCTCGGCGACGCCGTTGTAGGCGCAGCGGTCCGAGACGGGCGAAAGCGCGGCCCAGCCCACGACCGCGTCGTCGAGCTCGGCGACGAAGCGGTGCTCCTGCAGGTGGTCCGCATCCCATTGCGACCACGGCGGCACCGTTGTCTCGAACGTCGCGTCGCCGGTATCGATCCCTTCTGCATAGATCCTGGCAACGTCCGGCCAATCGGCAGCCGCCATCTGTCGGACGGTCATGGGCTGACCCGGCGTGCCCGCTTGCGAAATCGTCATCTCGCCGCATCGTGCCATTGCGACGGGTGTTTCGCCGCTTCGGTGAGGACGTACACTCAATTCAGACGATGCCGTTCTCCGAGCTTCAGGCGAAGACTCAGTATCTCCCGGAGGCGGACCGGGAGCGGCTTCTGCGTGCCTTCGACCTCGCCGAGGCGGCGCACGACGGCCAGTTCCGCTTGACCGGCGAGCCGTATGTCGAGCACCCGCTGGCGGTCGCGGGCATCCTCGCGGAGCTTCGCCTCGACGCCGACACGCTGACCGCCGCCGTGCTGCACGACACCGTCGAGGACACGCACGTCACGCGTGACGACATCCGCAAGGCGTTCGGTGACTCCGTGGCCAAGCTCGTCGACGGCGTCACCAAGCTGGGCAAGATCCACGTCACCACCGCGGAGCAGCACCAGGCCGAGAACATCCGCAAGATGCTCGTCGCGATGGCGGAAGACATCCGCGTCGTGCTCATCAAGCTCGGCGACCGCCTGCACAACATGCGCACCATCTCGGCGCATACCGCGGACCGTCGCAAGCGCATCAGCCGCGAGACGCTCGACATCTACGCGCCGCTGGCGCACCGCCTTGGCATCTGGCAGATCAAGGGCGAGCTCGAGGACCTCGCGTTCGCGCAGCTGGATCCGGACAACTACCAGCTGGTCGAGGCGAAGCTGTCCGCCAAGCGCGAGCAGCGCGCGTCGTTCGTACGCGACGTCACCGAGATCCTGGAGCGAGAGTTCGAGCCGCTGGGCATGCACGCCGAGATCAGTGGTCGCACCAAGCAGGTGTACAGCATCCACGAGAAGATGCAACGCTCGCAAAAGGACTTCGATGCCATCTACGACCTGATCGCGATTCGTGTGCTGGTCGACAGCGTGAAGGACTGCTACGGAGCGCTCGGCATCGTGCACTCCCTGTGGAAGCCGATCCCCGGGCGGTTCAAGGACTACATCGCGATGCCGAAGGACAACGGCTACCAGTCGTTACACACGACAGTCGTGTCGCACACCGGCGAGCCGATGGAGATCCAGATCCGCACTCTGGAGATGCACCAGACATCGGAGTACGGCGTCGCGGCGCACTGGCGCTACAAGACGGGCCCCGACGGCGCGCGTGTGGACGAGCGGTTCTCGTGGCTGCGCCTCCTGATGGACTGGCAGAAGGAGATGCTCGACGCGGAGGCGTTCGTCGACACGGTGCGGGTCGACATCTTCCAGGACGAGGTCTTCGTCTTCACGCCGCGGGGTGATGTCCGGTCGCTGCCACAGGGTTCGACGCCGGTGGACTTCGCGTACCGCATTCACACCGACGTCGGTCATCGCTGCATCGGGGCGAAGGTCAACGGTCGCATGGTGCCGCTGGATCACCGCCTGGAGAACGGCGACATCGTCGAGATCCTCACGTCGAAGGGGCCGCACGGGCCGTCGCGCGACTGGCTGGGGTTCGTCAAGACATCGAGCGCTCGCGAGAAGATTCGTTCCTGGTTCAAGAAGGAGCGGCGCGAGGAGAACGTCCAGAAGGGCCGCGAGCAGCTGGACAAGGAGTTCCGCCGCCTGCGCCAGATGGCGCTGTCGAGCGTGAAGGACGACCAGCTGTTGAAGCTGGCGACACAGCACAAGTTCACCGCGGTCGACGACTTCCTCGCCGCGGTGGGATACGGCGACATCAGCGCCCGCAGCGCGGTGCTGAAGTACAGCGAGAACGGCGAGCAGCAGGTGGACGAGCGCCTGCTGGGGATTCCGCTGACAAGCGTTCCGGCGCCGACCGGGCTCGTACGTGTGCACGGGCACTCGGACATGCTCACGACGGTTGCCAGTTGCTGCAAGCCGGTGGCCGGCGAGTCGATTCGTGGCTACATCACGCGTGGGAAGGGCGTGACGGTGCACCGCAGTGACTGCGTGAACATCCGCAATGCGACGGACACGGATCGGCTGGTCGAGGTGGAGTGGGAGACCGGTGCGCGGCAGGTGTATCCGGTGTCGATCAAGATCGAGGCGTGGGATCGCACGGGCTTGCTGCGCGACATCGCGGGGGTGATCGCCGAGTCGAAGATCAATCTGAGCGGCGCCGATGTCCAGGTGTACGACGACCGGACCGCGGTGATCAGCACGATCGTGGAGATCCAGAACCTCACGCAGCTGAGCCGGCTGTTGGAGCGGCTCGAGGGGGTGCGGGACGTGCACACGGTGGCGCGCGATCTGAGCTAGGCGAGGATGGGGGCGCGGGCTCAACTGTCCGCGCGAGGTCCGCCCGGCGGCGCTACGTTGCCGGATGTGAGCGTGTTCCGGTGCGCTCACGTGGCGGTTGCCGACCGGACGGGTTGGGAGAGGTGCTGCCATGAGTTCGCTCGGTGCCCAGCGGCGCGCGAGACCGGCGTCTCTCGCGCTTTTGTCTGCGGCCGCGATTGCGGCGTGCGGCTCGTCGACCATCACCGCGCCGAGCATCGTCACTGTTGCGCAGGCCCGAGCTGGTGCGCGGAACTACGCCATCGTCGACGCGCGAGCCGCTGATCAGTGCAGCACCACGGTCAACTCCACGGTCGAGACCGGCGACCTGGAGAGCATTGACAACGCCGGCGACTTCAGCCCCGCGGTATGCGTTGCTCGCGCGACACCGGCGCCTCCATCGCAGAAGGCGAAGCCCGCAACGATTCCGGACAACGAGCTCGTCGTTCCTCGAGCCACCACCCACCCTGCGGTCTTCTTCCAGTACGCGGACGCGGACCTCGGTCACGGCGAGGGGAAGCAGCCGAACATCTGGGTCATGGAGTCGCCAAGACCAGGTGCTCCGTGGAAGGCGGCGTATCAGGTGCAGCTGTCGGCCGGGTCGCTGCTGACCTTCCGCCGAGACGCGAACGGCCAAGCACCCGCACTGTTGCAGGCGTCCGCGCCCGGCTATCAGATGACGCCTGACGCGACGTGTAGAGCGGCCGCGGATCTCTTCGACGCTGTCTACGCGGAATCGCCCAATCCGCCGGGTCTTGAGGATCGGTCGAAGGTCACAGCGGTCGAGGCTGACTACCGCGCGCAGGACACGCAAACGGCGACACAGTGGGGCGTCGCCAGCTCGCGGGCGTGGAGCTGCGCCGGAAACGAGATCGCCGAACAGACAGAGGCCGGCGAGGCGCTGGTCGTTTTCACACTCCGAGGTGCCTACACGTTCGTCCCACCACCAAACGTGTCCTTCTGGCTCAGCCGGACGTACAACGGGAAGGACGTGCGCCTCGTGCAGCCTGGTTACTACAAAGTCGTGACCGCGACCGAGCTGATCATCCTGGCTGCGCTGGTGCCCAAGGGCGCGTCGACCGGCGAACCTCAGCTGATTGGTAGCTACCGCGGTGTCGTCGCCACGACAGATACGCCGGCTGCCGGCGGAGAGTTGTCCCCCGGTCCGAGCTGACGTTCGCCCTGGCGGCTGAGCGCCCTCGGCAGATGCGAACACTTGAAAAACGAACATCGGTTCGCCTATACTAACAAGTATGTGTGATGGTGTGCACGAGGACGTCGACCCCGCGGCTGCGGTGCTCCAGGCGGCCGACCGGCTGCGCGCACAACCGCCCCAGCAGCGCGATGGCGCTGCCAGCGGCGCGCGGCTGATTACCCTCACCCGGGCCCGCGACCTGCTCAATCTCGAGATCGCGCGCGAGGCCGATGCCTTCGGCGCCAGCGGGCAGTGGGAGGCGGAGGGCTCCAACTCCCCGCAGGACTGGCTCAGGCACCGCTGCCGCATGGCGACGGCCGACGCATACACCGCGGTCACCGTCGGCGCCCAGATGGCCACGTTACGAGAGAGCACGGCGGCGGTGGACGCGGGACGCATCGGCTTCGCACACCTCGACCTGATGGCGCGGACGGCGGCGGCGGTGGAGCGCTGTTCCGGTGGCAGACGCTCGCTGGACGAGCACCTGCTGCTGCAGCTGGCCGAGGCCCACTCCGTGGGGCGCTTCTACTACGACTGCTATCACGCCCGTCACGCCGAGGATCCGCAGGGTGCGTTGCAGGAGCACGTCGACGCGGTGGAGCGCCGCTATCTGGAGTTCAGCATGCAGCGTGACCAGCTGGTCCGGGTCAGCGGGTTGCTGGACACCGTGGGGTACGCCGCGGTGCGGACGCAGCTGGAGCCGCTGGCCAAGCGGAATGGCGCGGAGGACAGGCGCTTGCGCTCGCGCCGGCTTGCCGATGCCTGGGTGGAGAGTGCCGTCCACGTGCTGGACCAGGGCACGCTGCCGCAGCATGGCTCGCAGCGGCCGCACCTGCAGGTGACGGCAACGCTGGAGACGTTGCTGGGGGCGGCCGGGGCGCCCGGTGGCGAGATGGAGTACGCGGGGCCGCTGACGGCGGCGACGGTGCGACGCCTGGCGTGTGATTCGCGGCTGGTGCGGGTGCTGCTGGACGCGGAGTCGGCGGTGATCGACGTGGGGCGGGCGCGGCGGACGGCGCCGCCGGCGACGCTGCGGGCGCTGCGCATTCGGGATGGCGGCTG
>JAFALX010000440.1 GCA_019234035.1 Candidatus Dormiibacterota bacterium
CCGGGTGGCCGCCGGCTGCCTTCAGCCAGTCCATCTGCGCCTGAAAGGCCTTGGGCGTGACCGAGAGCTCGAAGCCGAGGTGATCGCGCGGATCGGGGTTGATCCGGATGTAGTGGTAGTAGAGGATCGGCAGCGAGATGCAGCCGCCGCTCGCCGCGATGGGCGGCCCCGCCGGGGGCGGGATGGTGTGCGCCACCGCCGGTGCCACCTGCACCATCGGGGCGTCGTCGCCCAGGGCCACGTTCGTCGCCCGCACGGTCGCCGGACGCAGGGTGGCGGACGTGACGAGACCGGCCCCCGTCGCGAGGGCGACGAGAAGCACACCTGCCAGAAGGCGCCGCGCGCGCGACGACCTTCGAATGGCCTCCTGGATCAGCCGAAATTCCGCCATTGTTCGGTAGAAACGCGATTGTGCCAGCGACGCTTGCCGCGCCGGGTTTATGCCGGTGGGAGCCAGATGGTCTTGATGTCGACGAATTCCTGGATGCCGAAGCGGTGGAGCTCGCGGCCGTAGCCTGAGCCTCTCACACCTCCGAACGGAATGCGCGGGTCGGAGTGAGTCATCCCGTTCACGAAGACGCCACCGGTATCCAGTCGATGTGCGAGGGCAATACCCCGCTCGAGGTCGCGGGTCCACACGTTGCCGCCGAGCCCGTATTCGCTGTGATTCGCCATGATGACGGCCTCGTCGTCGTTGCCGACGCGGGTCACCGACGCGAGGGGACCGAACGTCTCCTCGTCGAACGCGGGCATCCCCGGCGCGCACCCGGTCAGCACCGCGGGCTGCAGGTAGAAGCCGCGGTCCCCGACACGGTCGCCGCCGGCTCGCAGCCGGGCGCCGCGCCCGACGGACTCGCGAAGCTGGCGCACGAGCGTGTCGCGCAGATCGGCACGTGCCAGCGGGCCGATCTGCGTCGCCGCGTCCTTCGGGTCGCCGACGCGCAGCTCTCCGCTGAGTTGGATGAGGCGGTCCTCGAACTCGTCCGCGACAGCGTCATGCACGATGAACCGCTTGGCGCTGATGCAGCTCTGTCCCGCGTTCTGAAAACGCGAGCGCACGCCGGTCTCCGCGGCGACGGCGACGTCCGCGTCGGCGAGGACGATGAACGCATCGGAGCCGCCGAGCTCCAGGACGCATTTCTTCACGTGCTGCCCGGCGGCCGTGGCGACGCTGCGGCCCGCCGCGGTGCTGCCCGTGAGCGAGACCGCCGCAACGCGCGAATCTGCGATCACGTCCGCAACCCGGTCGTTGGGGAGCACGAGCATGGCGAAGACACCGCCCGGTACGCCCGCCTCATGCAGCGCCTGCTCGATGCGCAGGCCGCATCGCGTCGTGTTGCTCGCGTGCTTGAGCACGACGCAGTTGCCCGCCATCAACGCGGGTGCGATGCAGCGGAACACCTGCCAGTACGGAAAGTTCCACGGCATGCACGCGAGCAGCGTGCCGAGTGGATCGAAGCTGACGAAGCTCGCCGGCGAGTCGGACGGCGCCCTCTCGTCGGCGAGCAGGCGCGGCGCCTCGTCGGCGAAGTAGTCGCAGCAGAACGCGCACTTCTCGACCTCGGCGCGCGCCTCGTGCAGCGGCTTGCCCATCTCCGCGGTGATTGTCGCCGCGTGCACCTCGGCCTCACGCCGCAGTGTCGCCGCGACCGCATGCAGCACGGTGGCGCGCTCGCCGATGGGGCGCCACCGCCAGTCGCGCCACGCGCGCGCCGCCGCCTCGAGCACGCGATCGACGTCACTCTCGCGCGCGATGTCGAACGCCTCGATCTCCTCTTCCGTCGCCGGATCGATCGAGACGAATCGAGCAACCTGGGTTGCCATGCGACCCATGGTAGTGCCGTGTGCCGCGGGCTTCACGCTCGCGTCGCGAGGATCAACGCTGTGCACGCTTCCTCGGTGACCGTGCCACCAAGCTGCGTGATGGCGTCGGCAACACCACGCAGCAGCGCTTCTCGCTGCTGCACCGGAAGCGTTGCGTGGTTGCTGTGCGTCGCGATGAGCTCCACCCATTCGCGAGCGGTGTACGTCGTGCTTCCCGGATATGTGCGCAGCTCGATGGGCGCGAATCCCGCGTCTCGCAACGAGTCGATGTGCTGGCGCTGCTCGTCGATCGCCTGCGACATCGCCCGCGAGCCCTGCGCCATCGCCGGTGCGACGTCCGTGTACACCGCGTCCAGCACCGTCATCGTGCGCTCGTCGAGCATGCCCAGGTTCCAGAAGGCCGCCAGATGACCGCCGGGCCGAAGCAACGCGACCGCCCTGTTCGCGCTCTCGGGCTGCGGCATCCAGTGCCACGACTGCCCCGCGGTGATCAGGTCGAAGGTTCTCCCCCGCGCGTCCCAGTCCTGAAAGGTGCTCACCTCGACCGCGATTCCCTTACGCTCGACGATCGCCGCCATGCGCGCGTCGGCCTCCACCGCGAGGACGTCGAGGCCGCGCGCGAAAAGCAGCTCGGACGCCTTGCCGGTGCCGGCGCCGACGTCGAGGACCGCACGAGGATGCAGCGCCACGAGGTCGTCGACGAGCGCCGGCGGATACGACGGCCGCACGCGGTCGTACTCCTCGGCGACAGCGCCGAACGACAGCGCGCGCGTGAGGTCGATGTCGCCGCTCATCCCAGACGCGACGGCGCCGGCGTGATCGCGGTGCGCAGGTCGGCGACGAAATGCCGCGACTCATCCGGGTCGAGTGTCGCGGTGGTCACACGTATCGCGCGCGGCGCGGCGATGCGAAAACGCTCGCCGGCGAGGACACCCCAACCGCGATCGAGCAGCGCTGCAACGGTTGCGTCCTCGTGCGCCACCGGGATCCACACGTTGAGCCCGCTCGCACCGTGCGCGGCGATCCCCGCTGCAGCCAGGGCGTCGAGGAGCCCGCAGCGCCGCGTGTCGTAGGTCTCGCGGGCGCGGGCCAGCACGCGTTCGGTCTCGGGGTCATCCCACAGCGAGACGACGAGCCGCTGAATGAGGTGCGACACCCATCCGGCCCCGATGAGACGGCGACCCTCGACGCGCGCAACCGTCGTCTCGTCGCCGGCGACGACGGCGAGCCGCAGGTCGGGCCCCAGCGCCTTGGAGACCGAGCGCACCTGCGCCCAGTGGCGGGACACGGCGCGGCCCGCCGACACACTCGCCCGCGGGCGGCCGCTGATCTCGCTCGCGTGGTCGTCCTCCACGACGAGCACGTCCGGATAGCGGCGGAGCACGGTGCGCAGCTCCCCCGCGCGGCCAGGATCGAGCACCGACCCGAACGGGTTCTGCGCGCGCGGCGTCACCACGGCCGCGACGGCCCCCCCGCGCAGCGCCACGTCCAGTGCGGCCGGGTCGGCCCCGCGGTCGTCGACCGCGACGGGCACGGGAATCAGGCCGAGGCTGCGGACGAGGTCGGTGACCCCCGCGTAGCACGGATCCTCCATGGCGACGCGGTCGCCGGGGCGCAGATGGGCGCCCAGCACGCGCTCGACGCCGTCGAGCGCCCCGCCCACCACGGTCAGATGGTCGGATGGCACGCCGTCCTCGGCGAGGCGGGCGGCCGCGAGTCGCAGCAGACCGGCGTCGTTGGAGGGCGTTCCGTAGAGCACGTGCTCCGCGGTGATCCGGCGGAGGTGCGGCTCGAGGTCCGGGAGCAGGGCGGGATCGGGGTTGCCGCCGGAGAGGTCGCGGATGCCCGGCGCGAAGCTCGGCCGGCCCCGTGGTGCGACGGGCCCGCGCTCCGCGACGGTGGTGCCCTGACGGCCCGCGGCGACGATGAGCCCGCGCCGTCGCAGGTCGCGGTACGCGGACGCCACCGTTGCCGCGCTCACCCCGAGCTTGGTGGCCAGGCTGCGCACGGTGGGCAGCCTGGTGCCGCCGGTGAGCGCGCCCTCCAGGATGCCGCGCTCGATGCTGGCCTCGATCTCGCCGGCTCGCCGCCCCCGGATGTGATATCGTGTTGGTACGTTCAACCCTTTGTAGTATAACAAATGGTGGTCACGCTGTCCATCCCTCGACCCACACCGCGGGCACGGATCGTCATCGCGTTCGCCACCGTCTACCTGATCTGGGGCTCGACGTACCTCACGATCCGGCTCGCCATCGACACCCTGCCGCCGTTCCTGATGGCGGGGTCGCGGTTCCTCATCGCGGGTCTGATCCTCTTCGCCGTCATGTGGCGGCGCCGGGCGACGCGCGAGCATCTCACGTGGCGCCAGTGGCGCTCGGCGCTCATCGTCGGCGCCTGCCTGCTGCTGGCGGGCAACGGCATCGTCACCTGGGGCGAGCAGTACGTGCACACCGGGCTCGTCTCACTGATCGTCGCGACCGTCCCGCTGTGGATGGCGCTCATGGCGCCGATCTTCGGCGGCCGGTGGGTGCGGTGGAAGGCGGCGATCGGAGTCGCCATCGGTCTGGCCGGCGTCGTCCTGCTCTTGCGCCCAGGCGGCGCCGCCCCGACCGAGTGGCAGACCTTCGTCGTGCCGCTGTCCCCGCTGCTGTGGGCCTTCGGCTCACTGTACGCGCAGCGGGCACACGTCGCGAAGCAGGCGTTCACGGCCATCGCCATGGAGATGGTGGCCGGCGGACTCCTGCTCGGCATCGTCGGGCTCCTCTCCGGCGAGGCGGGGCGCACGCACCTGAACCACGTCAGCGCCTCCTCGCTGTTCGCCTTCGCGTACCTGATCGTGTTCGGCTCGCTGATCGCGTACTCGGCGTACATCTGGCTGCTGCACCACGTGTCGGCGACGGCGGTCTCGACGTACGCATACGTCAACCCGCTCGTCGCCGTGGCGCTCGGCGCGATCGTGCTCGGCGAGGCGGTGACGGGTCTCACGGCGGTGGCCGGGCTGATGATCGTTGCCGCCGTCGCGCTCATCCTGACCTCACGCGCGCGACCGCGCGACGGCGCCGTCGCGAAGGTCCCCGAACCGCTCACCGAAGTGGCCTAGCCGGAAGCGCAGGCCGGGCGAGCGTGCTCCGGCCACAATGGCCTTGATGGACATCGAGTCGGCGCGCCTCGCGAAGGCGGCCGCCGAAGCCACCGACGCCGATCAGCGGAGTGGGGGCCGCCGCCGCAGGTGGGTCGACGTCCTGATCATCGGCCCGATCGTCGTGAACACGATCTACTACTACGCCGGCCTGCCGCTCAACGCGTTCCTGATCGGCACCCACCCGGTGCTCCTCGAGTTCATCCGCGGCAGCACCGTCTCGATGCTGGCGGCGGGGGGCTTCGCCCGGGTGGGCAAGGCTGCGCTCCCGGCCGCATTGCTTGCCCCCGTGCTCATCTCGATATGGACCGACCCGTGCTACTTCTACGCTGGACGGCGCTACGGGCGGCGGATCATCGAGTACTACGAGCGCAACGATCCGCGCTGGCGAAAGCGCATCGCGCGAGGGGAGCGGTTCTTTCGCAAGTTCGGGCTGTGGACCGTGGTGTTCGCGCCGTTCCTGCCGGTGCCGTCGGCACTCTTCTACCTTGCAGCGGGCGAGGCGGGCATGCCGTTCCTGCTGTTCATCCTCGCCGACACCGCCGGCACGCTGTTGTACATCGCGATGTTCGTGGCCATCGGCTGTTTCGTCGGGCAGCACGCCGTCGACGTTGCCCAGACGATCACGCATTACGCGTGGTGGATCCTCGGCGGGACCATCTTGCTGGCGGTCGTGTATTCGATCTGGGCGTCGTGGAGCAGCAATCGCCAGCCTGTCGAGTGAAACGCGCTCAGCGCCGGGGGGTGATGACGATGTCCTCGAGCGCGAACTCCTCGGGTGGCGCCAGCTGCTCGAACGTGCACGACGCCGGATCGCGGTCCGGGCGCCAGCGCAGAAAGCGCGAGGCGTGACGGAAGCGCCTGCCCTGCAGGTGGTCGAATGACACCTCGCAGACGAGCGCCGGCTCCACGGAGGTGAAGGAGTGGTCGGCGCCGCGGTTCCAGCGACTCGGTGCACCAGGCATCGCGCCGAAGCCGAAGCTGTCGCCACCGATCAGCGGCTCGAGCAGGGCAAGGACCTCCCTCCGCTCCGCGGCACTGAACCCCGAGGT
>JAFALX010000003.1 GCA_019234035.1 Candidatus Dormiibacterota bacterium
GTGGCATAGCCGAGGGCGACGTTGTCGGCCGTCTGCACCCGAAGCGTCTCCGGCGGCGGCGGTGGGCTGCTCACGGCACGATCGTCGCACCGACGGGCAGACCGCGTCCGAGGCAAACGGTGACGAGTTGCCCCAGCGCCGAAAGCGACCCTAGTGTGCGGGCGAGGGGGACGGTGAGCCGCCCGCCGCGCTGCTGGAGCACGCCGTGGCCCCGAAGGAGGTGACCGACTGATCGATGGCGGGGCCGTCCTCGACCACGCGGCCGAGCGCTGTCGTGTAACCGGCGATGTCACCGGCGTGCGCCGCCGACTGCGCCGACGTGGCGTCGTCGACCGACTTCTGAATGGCCGCCAGCGCCTGCGACCAGGCAGACCGCATCGAAGGTGGGGTTCCCAGCTGCTTCAGCTGGCTGACCGTGTTCTGCAGGATTCCGACCTGCTTTCCCAGAAACGCGGCGATGGCGGGCAGGTCCCCTTGCGCCGGGCTGATGAGCGACGACGACACGCTCGGTTGCGGCACGGCGACGCTCGCTTGTGAGCTCGATTTGCAGATGTTGTTGGCCTCGCTGACGAACTGGGACTGGGTCAGCGGACCGGAACCGCCACACGCCGCGAGCGTGAGCACACTCAGCGGCGCCACGAGCAGCGCGCGCGAGCGACGCATGCCTTCACCTCCTGAGTGACCGCGGCGGCGGGCGGATCGTCGCGGCATCCTACTACCACGGGCAGCTCGGTGCGCTACGCGGGTTCGACGACGGCGACCGTCTGCCCTTCCTGGACGACGTCGCCCTCGTTGGCGAGGATCGCCTTCACGACGCCGGCCACCGGCGTGGTGATCGGGATCTCCATCTTCATGGACTCGAGGATCATCAGCGTGTCGTCCTCCTCGACCTGCTGACCCACCTCGGTGACGATCTTCCAGAGGTTGCCGACGAGCTCTGCCTTCACGTCAGTCACTGATGCACTCCGTGATGCGGTCGTTGGTTCGGGGGGTCACACCGGCCGGACGCCGTGCTTGCGCCATGGGCGCGACAGGCGTTTGGTCGCCGCGCCCTCGAGCGCGTCGATGATGACACGCCGCGTGTCGGCCGGGTCGATGACGTCGTCGACGTACGCCCACGACGCCGCGATGTACGGATCGATGGTTCGGCGCACTGTTGTCAGCAACTCCTGGTGGGTCGCGGCAGGGTCGTCGGAGGCGGCGATCTGCTTCGGGAACAGGATCTCCACCGCCCCCTCGGGCCCCATCACGGAGATCTCCGCGCTGGGCCAGGCGAAGAGCCCGTCCGGTTGGTAGCCGCGGCCGCACATGACGTAGTAGCCGGCGCCGTATGCCTTGCGCAGCACCACTGTGACCTTGGGCACAGTCGCCTCGCTCACCGCATACAGCATCTTCGCACCGTGCCGGATGATGCCCTGGCGCTCCATCTCGGTGCCGACGATGAACCCGGGCACATCCTCCAGGAACACGAGCGGGATGTTGAACGCGTCGCAGAGCGTGATGAATCGCGCCGCCTTGTCCGCCGCGTCGATGTCGAGCGCGCCGCCCTTGAACATCGGCTGGTTGGCCACGATGCCGACCGCCGATCCATCGAAGCGCGCGAACGCGGTGATGATGTTGCGCGCCCACGCCGGCTTGATCTCGAAGACGTGCTCGCCGTCCACCAGCCGGCGCACGACCTTGCGCATGTCGTACGCGGCGCGCGGATTGGTCGGCACCAGCTTGTTCAGGCCCTCGATGCGGCGGGTGCGCAGGTCGTCCGTCTCTCGGCGTGGCGGTGTCTCACGGTTGTTCGACGGGAAGAACGACAGGTACTCGCGCACGGCGGCGATGCACGCGGCATCGTCGTCGACCTCGACGTCGCCCACGCCACTGACGTAGCAGTGCACCTGGCTCCCACCCATGGCGTGGTCCGTCGTCTCCTCGCCGGTCGCCGCGCGCACGAGCCGCGCGCCGCCGAGCGCCATGCTGCTCGTCTCCTTGACCATGGGCACGAAGTCGGCGAGGCCCGGGATGTACGCGGTGCCCGCGGCGCACGGGCCGAGCATCGCTGCGACCTGCGGCACGACGCCACTCATCTGCACCTGCTCGTAGAACAGCGCGCCGCTGCCGGCGAACGTGCTGCCCGCCGCCTCCTGGATGCGCGCTCCGGCGGAGTCGAGCAGCCACACCATGGGAATGCGGTTGAGCAATGCCTTGTGACGCAGGCGCGTCACCTTCTGCTCGCCGATCATCCCCATCGACCCCGCCATGACCGTGAAGTCGTACGCCGCGCAGTACACGCGCCGGCCGTCGATCAGCCCCTCGCCCGTCACCACACCGTCGGCCGGTGAGCGATCGGGGTCGCCGGCGTCGCCGCTCATCGTGTGCTGATGCGCAAGCAGGCCGAGCTCGCGGAACGTGGCCGCGTCGAAGAGCAGGTCGATGCGCTCGCGTGCCGTCAGCTTGTTTTTTGCGTGCTGCTGCTCGATGCGGTCGGCGCCGCCCATCGCCAGCGCACGCGCGCGCCGTGCCTCGAGACCGGCCGTGAGGTCGTCGAGCGTCTGCGGCGCGCTCTGCTCGTCCTCGGCGCTGATCAGCGTCCCTCGAAACGCGGCTCGCGCTTCTGCAGAAACGCGGTCACGCCCTCGCGGAAGTCGTCACTGAGGCTCAGGACCGTGAGCTGCGAGTGCAGGTAGCGAAGCTGCGCCTCCATGTCGAGACCGTCGATGTCGTAGAACGCGTTGCGTCCCAGCCGCATGATCAGCGGGCTCCAGCGCGTGAGCTCGCGCGCCCACGAGGCGGTCTCGCGCTGCACATCCGCCTGCGGCACGACGCGGTTGACGATGCCCCACTGCAGCGCCGTCGGCGCGTCGATGCGGTCGCCGCTCATGAACAGCTGCATCGCGCGCTTGCGTCCCAGGTCGCGCGTCACCACCGACATGATCATCATCGGCCACAGGCCGACACGGATCTCAGGGGTGCCGAACGTCGCGGTGTCGGCGGCGACGAGGATGTCGCAGCTGAGCGCGAGCCCGAACCCGCTCGCAAGTTCGGCGACGTTGATTGCACCG
>JAFALX010000036.1 GCA_019234035.1 Candidatus Dormiibacterota bacterium
CCGTTGTTGCCGCCGCCGTTGTTGCCACCGCCGCCATTGTTGCCACCGCCGCCGTTGTTGCCGCCGCCACCGTTGTTGCCACCGCCGCCGTTGTTGCCGGCGGGTGCGGCACCACCGGTCGCATTGACCTCGAAAGCGCCGACCTGCTCACCGCTCATGCCGAGCAGGTCGGTCACCTGACCGACCGCGGCGTTGGCGGAGCAGCTGTCCGAGTTGGTGATGAGCAGGCTGATCGTGATGATGCCCGGCACCGTGATCACGAGCTTCTGTGGGATCTGCGTGTTGCTCAGGATCTCGTTGCCGTTGATCGACGCCACGTAGGTGCCCGCGGTCTGGCCGCTGCTGCTGCTGTGCGACTCACTGTGCAGGAGGATCACCACCAGCGCGCCGTTGCCGAGGTTCAGGTTGACGCCGTTGGTGTACCCGTTCCCGGACGAGCCGTTCGCCGACCACGATGCATTGCTGCCGGCCTCGAGGATCGCCAGCGTCGCAATCGGCGGTCCGCCCTGCGGGTTGGTGAGGTCGAGGTCCACCAGCGCGGCGCGCGAGCTGGAGCTGGCCGTGCCGCCGGTGCCGTCGCCGCCGCGGGCGGCGGACGTCTGGGCAACCCAGTCGGCGACCGCGAGCCCGAGCAGCGGGTTCGCAGGCAGCGCGATGAGGTTGCCGCTGCCGTTCTGGTTGTCACCCGTCAGGTGCCCGGCCGAGACGTCGTGACCCAGAATCCGCAGCGCCGTCGCGTTCGAGTCAGTGCTCCCCGAGCTGGAACCTGCGCTGTTGCTGGTGCAGCTCACGCAGGTGTCGAGGAGAGGGACGGACAGCGCGTTGGCGCTGCTGGTGCCAGCCGGCGCCTGCGACGGGTCGCTCGAGCTGTTCGAGGACGGAGTCGCGGGCCCGGACAGCCCGGGGAGGCCCGGCAGTCCGGGCAGCGATGGCGCCGGCAGCGAGCCGGTGGGAAGCGACGGCAATGGCGGCGGGTCGGCCGGTGCCGACGTCACGTCGGGCGCGGACGGCGCGACGGGAGCCTGCGGCGCGGCCGCCGGAGTCGGCGCCGGCGCCACAGGCGCGGTCACCGTGTTGACCACATTGGTCACGGTGCTCGTCACGCCGGTGACCGTGTTCGTGATACCCGAGCCCGTCCCTCCTCCGAGGAGCGGAAGCCCTCCCGCTGCCACGGACATCGTCAACGTGAGGGGGGCGGCGATCGCGGCGACCAGTCCGGTCGCGGCGGCGATCTTCGTCAAACGGCGATGCATGTGCTACTTCTCCTTCCTGCGCATCCTTCCTGCCAAGTCTGTGTGCGGCCCGCCACCACACCACAGAGTCGTAACGTCGCCTCTGTCGCGTTTCTTGCACCAAACGCGCCGGTTTTATCAGAGGGCCCAGTCGCGCCGCACGCCGGGCTCACCTCGGGCGTTAGGCGCCGGGCTTCAGTGCTGGGGGATGTTCTTCGGGCGCCAGGCAGGCGCGGCTTCTCCCAGCTTCCAGGCGGGCGCCGGCGCAGCCGGCTCCTCGGATGGCCCGCGTGATGGCTCGGGCTGCGGCTGCCGGATGTTCTGCGGCTGCCAGACGGGCGCCGGCTCGAGCGACGGCCGCGGTTGCTGGTACGGCTGCGCGTACGGCTGCGGCTGCGAGGACGCCTCGGGCTGGAACGGCGCTGGCGGCTCGTACGGCGCGTACGTCGCGGACTGCCACTGCTCCTCGGGCTGGTCAAACCCATCGAGCTGTTCGCTCGCGTCGCGCATGGCAATTGGGATCTGCACCGCAAGCAGCACTGCTCCGAGCACGATCACCGCCGCGGCAATCGCCAGGTTCGGCCACGGTACGAACGCGCCCAGCAGGATGACACCGAAGCCGGCGAGCGTCAGCAGTCTGCGCGCGACGACCCACCGCAGAAAGGCGCCCATCTGTATTCACAACGACAGATGAGAGCGAACCCTACGGTTTCGGCGGCAACCCGGCTGTAGTGCATGCCGGTGTCGGGCAAGCCGGCGAAGAGATTCGAACTCATGACCCGCTGTTTACAAAACAGTAACGGCAGGCACAGCAGTCAATATTCGTATTCGGAGCGACCTCTGTCTAACGATTCGGCTGGGGTACTAAGCGGGGTATACGTACATGCGGGGGCCGAACATATGTGCTAGCTTCTGATCATACGTGCGCCGGGATCACCGTCGCGTAAGCATCACCCCCCTGAAGGCAACCCCAATCTCCTGGCAGAGAGCGGGGGTCGAGCCGAGTTGGGGGCCACGAAAGGACGAAAACCAAGTGGCCGCCGCAACCGACACACGAATTTTAACAGCAGAACGTCCTGACTTACGTACACGACGTTCCCCCACAGACTCGGACGTGCGACACCCGAGTACTTGGGAGAGGCGGGACGGGTGGATCTATCCCGATGGCATTGATCCCTGGGGCCGTCGTCAGCAGGATTGTCCATCGTGCGATGGGTACCGATCGTTCTCGCTGAAGTACGGCAAGTGCTTCCGATGCCAGCGGGGTTGGTACCGGCGGTCGGCGAAGCAGCCGCAGCAGCGGAACGACGCGACGAGTCAGGCCCTCGTGGCTATCGCTGCAGCTGTCGTCGGTAGTCGCGATCCCAAGCTCGGCGCGATCGTTCGCAATTCCAACGGCAAGTTGAGTCCCGACTGGGTGGCAAAGGAGCTGCATGTCCGGCGACGCAGCGGCGCCGCCGCGATTGCGCTCATCGACAGTTACCTTCCCGAATGGGCCCGTGTCTACCGTGGGACTCGTGGGTCCAGGGTGCGCGACTGCACCCGGCTGGTGTTCGCGAACGTGCCCAAGAAGGTGATGCGCCAGGCCCGCAGGATGGTGTCCCGGTTGCACAAGCGGTTGGCGGGACGATACACGCGCGTCAACGAAGGACATGGGACCAGGGTCGTACGGATCAAGCTTCCAAAAGAGCGAGTTCTCTGCGAGTTGAGAGGCGGTGAGAGACCCATTCCACCGAAGGACAGACCGAAAGGTCCTCACGGGTCGTCTCCAACATCTCGCGCGCAGGCTCTACTCGATCGGAAGCCGACGTATCACGGACGGCCTTGCAAGCATGGACACACGGAGCGCGTCGCCATCGGCGGGGATGGACGGCTGGGAGGCGAGTGTGCTGTATGCCCTCCGCGTATCGTCCGGTTCCGTGTTATCGACGGCGCGCTGACCAAACTTGTCGGCAGCATGGGCACGAGGCGCACATGTGAACTGCGCGCTTACTGTCCTACTGTTGGGGGCGCAGCGTGAGACGGCCCGGGTTGAACGCAAGACATATCCAGTGCCTACCGAGGCGACCCCAGGGACTGAAGCGCGTCAGTCACAAGGACTGCGCCGGAAGGGTGTCCGCAGCGATGGAGGAAACGCAGCTGGAAGCGGGATGCGGTCCGTGCGCAGCCAAATGGCCTCGTTATCTAAGTGCCGATCGGGCGAGGTCGAGGCAAGGAATTTCGTCGGCGAAACGGATGCGTTGGTCGCGAGCAGGTCCGCAATCTGCCAGATGCAGTATCCGGGTATTCGATCCGCCTCCAACACCTGTGCTGAAATTGCTCAAGTGCTGATTGGTGACCGTTCGCCTGCCCTACGCCGTACGTATTGGCATGTGGTCATCTGCGCGATACAGAAGGAGAACCGCCGATGGGGGCCTGGGGCACTCTAGCGTTCGACAATGACGCCGCCGGGGACTGGGCTTACGACCTCGTGGAAGGTACGGACCTGTCCGCGGTAGATGGAGCTCTTGGCGACGTGCAAGCCGTCGGCGGCGATTACTTAGATCAAGACGTTGCTTCTGTCGGGTTGGCGGCCTGCGAAGTGCTCGCTCGCTTGCAAGGACGACCGGGGTACTCCAATGCCTACACAGCGAAGGTGGATGCGTGGGCCGCCGCCCATCCGGCCCAGCTCAGCCCGGCGCAAATCCAGCGAGGGGCTGCCGTGATCGACCGCATACTCGCCGATCCCTCCGAGCCTTCTCGAACTCTGGCAGGACGCCGGCCAGGCGGACGAATGGCGAGCCGGCGTTGCCGACCTTCGCGAGCGGGTGACCGGCACCGGTAAGGTGTGAATAACGCGCCCTGGCCCGCGAGCCTACTTTGCAGTTTCCATCTTT
>JAFALX010000083.1 GCA_019234035.1 Candidatus Dormiibacterota bacterium
GCGCTACCGCCGCAGCAAGGTCGGCGTCGTCTTTCAGTTCTTCAACCTGCTCAACAACCTGACCGCGTTCGACAACGTGCTCATGCCCGCGCAGCTCGCCGGCGTCGACGGGCGGCGTGCGCGCGCAGCCGCGCTCGATCTGCTCGACCGGCTCGGCATCGCGCCGCTCGCCGATCGCTACCCGGCAAGGCTCAGCGGCGGCGAGCGCCAGCGAGTTGCCATCGCTCGCGCGCTGGTCAACACCCCGGCGTTGCTGCTGGCCGACGAGCCCACCGGCGCACTGGACAGTCACGCCGGCGCGGAGGTGATGGCGATTCTCGCGGACCTCGCGCGCGCCGGCCAGACGGTGGTGGTGGTCACGCACGATCGCCGTCTCGCCGCCGAGTGCGCCGACGACTTCATCGAGCTGGTGGACGGCAGGGTGCAAGCGGACGCGCGAGCGCCGCGGACCGCGGTGCTCGCGGGTGGCGCGTCGTGAGCGCGGTGCTCACCAAGGCGCTGCGCGACCTCCGCCGGCGCCGGCTGCAGACCGTGGTGGTCGCGTTGGTCGTGCTGCTGTCGAGCCTGGCCGGGGCGGTCGCGCTCGATCTCCTCGTCGAGTCGGACGCTCCGTTCGACCACGCCTTCGCAGCGACCAACGGTGCGCAGCTCACGCTCCACGTCGACAGCACGCACGTCACCGCCGCGCAGCTGCAGGCCACCGCGTCGCTGGCGCCCGTGTCGGCGGCGGCCGGGCCATGGCGGGAGCTGCCGCTCGGCGTCAGCGCCACCGGCGTCGGCAAGCCCGGCAACTTCCTCGCGCTGGTGGGCCGTCCCGATCCGGGCGGCCCTGTCGGTCAGCTGCAGCTCGTGAACGGGCGCTGGGTGCAGCGCACCGGCGAGGTCGTGCTGTCGCGTCGCGAGTCCGAGGACTCCGGCCTCTTCGTCGGCGACGCGCTGGTCACGGACGGCACGCAGGGCGTCAGCTCGTTGCGAGTCGTCGGCATCGCGGCGACGGTGAACGACACCGCCGACGCGTGGGTGACGCCGGCGCAGGCCGCCTCGCTGCGCATGCCGGTCATCCCCGGCGGCAGCGCCAAGGGACAGCAGACGCCGCCACCGGCCTGGGTGATGATGTACCGGCTGCACGACGCGTCGACGGCGAGAGCTATCACCGCGGCGTCGAATCAGATCGCGCATCACCTGCCCGCCGATTCGGTCGTGGACAGCAGCAACTGGCTGACAGTGCGCGCGTCCGCCGACATCACCACGTCGGTGATGATCCCGTTCCTCCTGGCGTTCAGCGTCTTCGCGCTGGTTGTTGCGGCGATGATCATCGGCAACGTCGTCAGCGGCGCCGTGATCGCCGGCTATCGTGACATCGGCGTCATGAAGGCGATCGGCTTCACACCGGCTCAGGTGCTGGCCGTGCTCGTGGTGCAGATCCTCATACCGGCGACCTTCGGCGCCGCGACCGGGGCGGTTGCCGGCCTGCTCGCGAGCCAGCCGTTCCTGGGGCAGACCGCCGATGCGTTCAACCTGCCGACGCCTTCCGCGTTCGTGCCGTGGGTCGTCGTCGTGTGCGTCGGCACGGCGCTTGTGATCGCGCTGCTGGCGACGGTGATTCCCGGTCTGCGCGCGGCACGGCTGAGCGCCGCCGAGGCGATCACCGCAGGAACGTCGCCCGCGCTGCGACGAGGCCACGCCGTTGCGCGTCTCCTCGCGCGCGCGCCGTTGCCGCGTCCCGCGACGCTCGGCGCCACCGATTCGGTGGCGCGCCCCGTGCGCGCAGGGATGACGCTGATCGCGGTGGCGCTCGGCGTTGCCACGGTCACGTTCGCCGCCGGGCTGACCGCGTCGCTCGGTGACGTGAAGGCTGCCCTGGTCCGCGATCAGCAGGTGCAGGTCGTCGCCACGCGCGAGGGCGGCGGATACCTCGGCACCCCGATGAGCGATGCGCAGCTCACATCCGTGATCCAACGGCAGGCGGGAACGCAGCGCGTCACCGCCGAAGCGCAGGCGGAGGCACACATCACGGGGCTGAGCCAGCCCATCCCGATCTACGGATACCGCGGCGCCTCGAGCTGGCTTGGCTTCGTGCTCATCAACGGACGGTGGTTCAGCGGGCCCGGGGAGGCGGTGGCACCGACGGCGCTCTTCACGACGGCGGGCCTGCACCTTGGCGAGACGGTGCGCATCACTGACAACGGCCGCGCCACGACGGTACGTCTGGTCGGCGAGATCTTCGACGAGCAGGGCGACAACCTGCTGCTGCGCACCGACTGGCCGACGCTCGTGTCCATCGCTCCCGCCAGCGAGCCGCATACGTATGACATCGCCGTCTCCGGTGACCCGCGCCAGTACGCGCAGCAGCTCTTCACCGCGACCAGCGCGTCGCCGGTCAACGTCGAGATCAACGGCGATCGCGGCCTCGACACACCGTTTCTGCTGATCACCACCGCGGTGGCGGGGCTGGCGCTCGTGCTCACGCTGTGCGCGCTCGCCGGCGTGTTCAACACCGTGGTGCTCAACATCCGCGAGAAGGCGCGCGACATGGCCATCCTCAAGGCGCTCGGGATGACGCGCGCACAGGTCGTCGCGATGGTGCTGACCTCGGTGAGCGTCATCGCGCTCGTGGGAGTCGTCATCGGCATCCCGGCCGGAATGCTGCTGCACCATCAGATCCTCGTGACGATGGGCCACATCGCGACCGGGACGGCGATCCCGCAGCAGTTCTTCGCGGTATTCCCGTGGCAGGTGCTGGGCGGGGTGACCCTGGCGGGGTTCGCTGAGGCGCTGCTCGGCGCCTGGATGCCGGCCGTGTGGGCGGCGCGTTCGCCGATCGGACCGCTGCTGGCGCCGGAGTGACGCCCGCGCCGCCTACCATCGGGATCGCAATGAGCACGAGCAAGCCGCTTGACGGCCGCGTCGGCATCGTCACGGGATCCAGCCGCGGCATAGGACGCGCGATGGCGCTGCGCCTTGCGCGTGAAGGCGCGGCGGTTGTCGTCACCGGCAAGTCCGAGGAGCCGACCGAGAAGCTGCCCGGCAGCATTCACACCGTCGCGGCGGAGATCATCGAGGCCGGGGGCCAGGCACTCGCGGTGCGCGTCGACGTCCGCCACGACGACGAGGTGGAAGAGATGGTGCGCCGCACCGTCGAACGCTTCGGCCGCGTCGACATCCTTGTGAACAACGCCGGCGCGCTGTGGTGGCAGCCCATCCTCGACACGCCGCCGAAGCGCTACGACCTCATGTGGCAGATCAACGTGCGCGCGTCGTACCTGTGCGCGTACTACGCGCTGCCGCACATGGTGAAGCGGCACTGGGGCCACATCATCAACTGCTCGCCACCGATCAGCACCGAGGCGACCCCCGGCTACGTCGCCTACATGACGACGAAGATGGGCATGACGCGCATCGCCATCGGCATCGCCGCCGAGCACGAGAGTGACGGCGTCGCGGCCAACTCGCTGTGGCCGGTGACGATGATCGAGAGTCTCGCGACGATCAACTGGGGTCTCGGCGACCGCAGCCAGTGGCGTTCACCGGACATCCTGTGCGACGCGATGATGGAGATCGTGCGCACCGAGCCGCCGTCGCTGACCGGGCAGCAGCTGCTCGACGAACCGTTTCTGCGCAGCCGCGGCTGGACCGACGAGCGGATCGACTCGTACTGGCTCGGAGCCTCGCCGCCCGAGAACCCGGTGTACATCGACGGGAGACTCGGGTCCGCGATGTAGTGCCCGCATGCCTGATACAGCGAACTGCGTCGGGCCACTGCACGCCGCCGGCAGCGCATGTGGGTTAGCACCTTGCTCATGCTCACCTCGACTCCACCACATCCGCCAAGCAACATCGCAGACAGTCTCCAGCCCACATCGCCTTGCTGACAGACGACTACGCCGCGGCCGCGGCTAGGTCAGTTAGTGCTGGCTCCTCCCAGACGAGGCTCAGAGCCGGGGATCGTCGTCCTGCAGAGGCGGAAGGCCAACGATGCGACGGGCGTCGTTATGCGACACACCATTCCCGAGCTCTCCTCCCCCGCGGCGACGTTCGAATTCCTCGAGGCGCGTGCGCACCTCTGGGTCGCGGAGGAGCTCAGCGAGCTCCTCGTCGACCGGATCGACCGGCTCGGGATGGGTCGCGGCCATAACGCCATGGTACGCGCGGGCGAGTTTGGCTTCGTAAGTTTGAATTGCGCGGTGCCAAGCGCGATGCCAGAATCTGTTGCGTGAACGTGAGGATCGACCCGGGAGGCGTGGCAGCGCCGCCCAGGTCTTTGCGCCTGGGGATGTACTGCCCCACCTGACTTCCCGGGTATCACCTGCCGCACGTCGCGGCGGTGGCGGACGGTCTGTTCGCACAGCACGGGCTGGACGTCGCGATCGACGACCCCCCGGGGGGTCCCGAGAACATCCTGTACGTCGCCGACGGGCGGCGCGACGCCTGCCTCACCAGCGTCCACCACCTCCTCACGGCAACGCAGCGCAACGGACCTCTCGCAGCGCGATTTGTCGCAATCATCGTGCGGCGCAGCCCGATCTCTGCGCTGGTGCCGCTCGACTCACCGCTGACCACCCCGGCTGACCTCGCCGGCCGCCCGTTCGCCTCGTCGCCCGACGGCGCGCATACGAAGGAGTTCCTCGCCATCCTCCGGCACCTCGGCATCGAGGCGCCGGCGCTCACTGGCCATGACGACGCCTGGGGCGCACTGGGACGCGGGGACGTCGACTTCATCGTCGATTTCGTCGACACCGTGCCGCGCGTCAGCCGCATGGTCGGCACGCGCTTGCGGGCAATTCCTGTCGGACTTGACACCTACGCCAGCGGCCTCCTCGTCGGCGATGCCATGCCGGAGGCGACGGTGACGCCCTTGGTGGAGACGCTCGTCGCGTCGCTCGAAGCGCAGCGGACCGAAGCGGGCCGGGGATTGCCCGACCTGATGCGGCGCTATCCCGACACCGTCGCCGCCGAGGCGCTGGAGGGCTGGCAGCTGGTGGAACCGTACATCTTCACGGGAGATCCTCCGGGTTCCATGCGGCGC
>JAFALX010000012.1 GCA_019234035.1 Candidatus Dormiibacterota bacterium
ACGCGGTCGGCTTCGACAACGTCGACATCCCCGCCGCGACCGAGCGCCACATCGTGGTCGGGAACACGCCGGACGTGCTCACCGACGCCACGGCCGACTGCGCCATCGGGCTGATGTTCGCCGCGGCGCGGCGGCTCTGCGAGGGCGACCGCCAGGTGCGCGCCGGCGCCTGGAAGGGCTGGGCGCCGACGTACATGCTCGGGCTGCAGATCACGGGCGCGCGTCTCGGCCTGGTGGGCTTCGGGCGCATCGGTCAGGCCGTCGCGCGCCGCGGAGTGGGGCTCGGGATGCGTGTCAGCTACCACGATCCGACGGACCCGCCCGTGGCCGACGATCTGCGCGACCACGTGGAGCCGATCGCCTTCGACCGGCTGCTCCGGGAATCCGACGTCATCAGCCTGCACACGCCGCTGATGGACTCGACCCGCCACCTCATCGGGGCCGCCGAGCTCCGGGCGATGCAGTCAACGGCGATCCTGGTGAACACGTCCCGCGGGGCGATCATCGACGAGGCGGCGCTGGTGCAGGCGCTGCAGGACGGGTGGATCGGCGGAGCCGGGCTCGACGTGTACGAGCACGAGCCGCGCCTGGCGCCCGGTCTTGTCGAGTGCCCGACCGCAGTTCTGACGCCCCATCTCGGGAGCGCCACGGTGCAGACGCGCTCCGCCATGGCCGGGCGCACCGCGGACAACGCGCTCGACGCGCTTGCCGGACGGGTGCCGCGCAGCTGCGTCAACCCGGAGGCCTGGGCGGAGGCACAGCCTCCTTCGTTGATCGCGAGCGGCGCGTGACCCCTCCCGACGTGCGGGCCGCGGACGCGCCGCGGCCGGACTTCGAGCCACGCGCGCTCGTCCTCGACCTCGACGGCACGTCGATCTCGCAGGGGAAGTTCATCCATCCGAGGACCGAGGCCGCGGTGCGCGCTGCGTCCGCGCGCTTGCCTGTGTTCGTCGCAACCGGCCGCCAGTACGTCTCCGCGCTGCCCTGGGCGCAGCGTATGGGCGTGACGCAGCCGCTCGTGTGCTTCGAGGGCGCGGTGATTCGCACGATGCCGGACGGTTCCGGACCACTCGGCGCGCTGCTCTTCGAGCGGCCGCTTGGCGCCGGCCCCGCGGTGAAGGCGTTGCACATCGCTCGTGCGAACCACTGGTTCATGCACGCGTACGACGTCGAGCAGCTGGTGAGCGAGCGCGACGCTCCCGAGCTGCACTTCTACACGGACATCGCCGGTGTCAGCTACGAGCTGGTGCCCGACCTCGAGCCGATCCTGCGCGCGGGATCGGCGAAAGCGGTCTGCGTCATCCCCGACCTCGAGGAGGCGGAGCGCTGCCTGCAGACGATGCGACGCGAGCTCGGTGATCAGGCGCACGTGACGCAGTCATTGCGCCAGTACGTCGAGATCGTCGACCCCGGTGTGTCGAAGTCGGCCGCCTGCGCGATCGCGTGCGAGCGCCTGGGCATCACGCTGCGCGATGTCGTGGCCGTCGGCGACGCACCGAACGACGTCGACCTCCTCGACGCCGCGGGCTTTGCCGTCGTCGCCGACTCGGGGAGATATCCGGAAGTCGTCGCACACGCCGACGTGACCTGCGCCCCGCCCACGGAGGGCGGCGTGGCCGACGTCCTGGAGTCGTTGGGACTCACGTAGGACGCGGGACGGACGCTCGCGCGTCGCGAAGCGACTAGTACCCGACGGCGCCGTCGATGCGTTCGCGGAGCAGGTCGGCGTGGCCGTTGTGTCTCGAATACTCTTCGATCATGTGCACCATCACCCAGCGCAGCGACACCTCGCGACCGCTCTTGTGGCGTCCCGTGAAGTCGAGCGGCCGCGCGGCGGCGATGTCGCGCGAGCGCTCGCACTCCTCCTGCCACCGCAGAATCGCCGAGCTGCTGTCGCCGTTGGCCGACTCGAAGTCGCTGTCACCGTCGTAGACGTCGGCGACGGTCTCGCCGGCGATGGTCCGGCGGAACCAGCCGCGCTCGACGTTGGCCATGTGGCGCACGAGCCCGAGCAGCGAGAGGTTCGACGGCGGGGCGGTGCGGTCGCGGAGCTCGTCGTCGCTGAGACCCTGGCACTTGCGCGTCAGGACCGACCGCTGCCAATCCAGAAACGCGGCCAGCGTCGTGCGCTCGTCGGCGTTCCGCGGCAGCGCGTCGTAGTCCAATTCAACGTTCTCCCACGTTCCAGCTCACAAGCCCCGCTACCGTCAAGAGACGCTGAAGCCCTGGCCGGTCTTGCGGCCGAGCTCGCCGCGCTGGACGCGGTCGCGCAGCAGCGGCAGCGGCTCCCAGCGCGAATCGCCCGTCTGGCGCGCGCCCTCCTCGAGGATCGCCTCCACCACGTCGAGCCCTACCAGATCCGCGAGGGCGAAGGGACCCATCGGCCAGCCCAGGGCCTGGTGCACCGCCAGGTCGCAGTCATCGATGGAAACATAGCCGTCCTGTACCAAGCGCATGGCCTCCTGCAGCGCGATGAACAGGATGCGGTTGGCGATGAAACCGTACGTCTCGCGCGCCACGAGCACCGGCGTCTTGCCGATGGACCGGGCGAACTCCATGGCGCGCCTGGTCGAGTCCTCGGACGTGTGCGGCCCCTGCACCACCTCGACGAGCGCCATCACCAGCGGCGGGTTGAAGAAGTGCACGTTCAGCAGTCGCGACGGGTCGAGGACCCGGTCCGCCAATATGCTCGACGGCATCGTCGACGAGTTGGTGCCAAGAATGGCCTCATCACACAAGCGCTCGGCGATGTCGGCGATGACGGCACGCTTGGCCTCGCGGTCCTCGGCCACCGACTCGATCACGACGGTCGCCTCGGTGACGTGGTCGAGCTCGGTGGTGAGCACGACGCGTGCCAGCGCGGCCTCGCATTCGTCGTGGTCGAGGCGGCCCTTCTCCACGCGGCGCCGCAGCAGCTTCGACGCCTCGGAGCGCGCGTCCTGCAGGCGTTCCTCGCGGCGTCCGATCAGACGAACGTCCCACGCGTGGAGCGCCGCTTGATAGGCGATCTGGCCGCCCATGGTTCCCGCGCCGACCACGGCAAGCGTCCGCTCGCCGGTCACCCGCCCGCCGCCACCGCGCGGCCCGGTCTGGTCATCCCCTCGGGATCGAGCACCGCGTCCAGCTCATGCTCACCGAGGGCGGTGCGCTCCAGCGCCACCTCGCGAATGGTGCGGCCGGACTCGTACGCCTCCTTTGCGATGGCGGCGGCGGCGTCGTACCCGATGAGCGGCGCGAGAGCGGTGGCGAGCATGAGGCCGCGCTCCACAAGCGCCGGTCCGTTGCCCGTCGCGGTGATGCCGTCGACACCGCGTTCGGCCATGTTTCGCGCCGTCGCGGCGAGCAGCGAGACGGATTCGAGGAGCGCGTGCGCCGCGACGGGCATCATCACGTTCAGCTCGAGGAGTGACCCCACCGCGCCGGAGAACGAGATGATGGCGTCGTCACCGATGACCTGCGCGGCGACCATCGTCGCCGACTCGAAGATGACCGGGTTCACCTTTCCCGGCATGATCGACGACCCCGGTTGCACGGCCGGAATGGAGATCTCGGCGATGCCCGCGCGGGGCCCGAACCCGAGCAGGCGGATGTCGGAGGCGATCACGAACAGCGCAACCGCCACCGCTTTCATCGCACCGCTCGCGGCGACCACCGAATCGAGCGTCGACTGGGCGCTGAAGTGGTTCTCGGTCTCCCGGAACGGGACGCCGGTCAAGCCCGCGATCCGTGCGATGACCCGTGCTGCGAATTCCGGGTGGGTGCCGACGCCGGTGCCGACCGCGGTGCCGCCCAGCGGCAGCTCCTCCAGCGCCGAGACGGCCTCCTCGCAGCGCCGCCGCGCGCGCTCGACCTGGCCGGCATAGCCGAGGAACTCCTGGCCGAGCCGGATCGGCGTTGCGTCCTGCAGATGCGTGCGCCCGGTCTTGATCACCGGCCAGAACTCCTCGGCCTTGCGTCGCAACGACCTCTCCAGTGTGGCCAGCGCCGGCTCGAGATCCTGGCGGATGCCGACTGCCGCCGCGACCTGGATGGCCGTCGGGATCACGTCGTTGCTCGACTGCCCGAGGTTCACCTGGTCGTTGGGGTGCACCGGGCCGCCCGAGCCCTTCTGCGCTCCGAGCAGCTCGGCCGCGCGGTTGGCGATCACCTCGTTGGCGTTCATGTTGGTCGACGTGCCGCTGCCCGTCTGGAAGATGTCGACGATGAAGGAGTCGTCCAGCTCGCCATCGATGACTTCCTGAGCGGCTGCTGCGATCGCGTCGGCGAC
>JAFALX010000107.1 GCA_019234035.1 Candidatus Dormiibacterota bacterium
CTCGCGCGCGGCAAGAAGCTGTGGGACAAGCGCCAGGATGTCGCGAAACGCGACGCGCAGCGGGAGATGGAGCGGGCTGCGGAGCGCGGGCGCTCAGGAAGTTGACGTCAGTGCCCCTCGTCGGCGAGTCGTTCGACGGCATCGTGGAGTTGTGCGTAGCGACGGCGCTGATCGCTCCACGTCGCGCTGTCATGCACAAGTTGCTTGGCTTCGGTGCGGGAGATTCCCGCGGCTGCGCACACGATCTTGATGCTTTCTATGACGTTGCATCCATTGGCTCGAAGCAACGAAAGAACGTCGTCGATGGGCACGCTCGATGTCAACTGAGCCTCGGCGCGGCGCTGCAACTCGGCCAGGTCAAGCGCGCTTTTCATCGCTGTCTCCGCGACTCAGATTGATCACGGTTTGCACCAGCTTTCCGGGAACGGCTCCGCTCACGCGCGTGCCGTTGATGACCAGCCGATCGTAGCCCATGCCGGCGATCTCATCCTTCAAGTCGGCCAACCCGGCCCTGACCCCCGTGATACCGACATCAAACCGACTCGGGGGCCCGATCGGATATACAGCGATGTCGCCCAACGTTAACGTGACGCCTTGCGTGGAAGCGGTTCCCAGGAGTGCGATCGGTCCGAGACGCGTTTGAAAGACCCTCTCGAAGTCACCGAGCGCCTTTGGGGCGAGGGTCGGTTTATCACTCTCCACGTGCTGTCAAGCAGCATGCGAGCAACGAACGTCAGCGACGCGGACGTCGCAAACTCAATCAGCCGGCGGCCTGTTCGGGCGGTGCTGCCTCGGCGTTGAATGCGGCGATCAGTGGTCGGTTCGCCTTTGTGTCGGCGACGATGCGGCCGGCGAGACCGTCGAAGGCCTGACGCAGCTCGCGCAGCCCGTCGCCGCCGCGCGCGCTGATGGCGATCGCACTCGTCCCGGCGATGTCGCCCAGTGACAGGCGGACGCGGCGCAGCTCTGACGCGCTGAGCTGATCGCACTTGTTGACGACGAGCAGTGCGGGTTGTGTGCAGCCCATGTCCTCGAGCGTGTCGAGCACCGTCTGCAGCTGGGTCTCGCAATCAGGGTGGGAACCGTCGACGACGAGCGCGAGCATGTGCGCCTGGCGCACCTCCTCGAGCGTGGCCGCGAACGCCTCGACCAACTCCGTCGGCAGCTTCTGGATGAAGCCGACGGTGTCGGTGACGATGACGCGGCGTCCCGACGGCAGCTCGAGCCTCCGCGACGTCGGGTCCAGCGTGGCGAACAGCAGGTTGTCGGCGAGCACGGTGCTGTGCGTGAGCGCGTTGAGCAACGTGGACTTGCCCGCGTTGGTGTAGCCGACGAGCGCGCAGGATGCGAGGGGCACGTCGGTGCGCGCGGTGCGGCGTGTCTGCCGCTGCCGTGCGAGGACGGTCAGCCGCTCGCGGAGCTTCTTGATGCGACGCCGGATCAGACGGCGGTCGACTTCGATCTGCGTCTCACCGGGGCCGCCGCGGAGCCCGACACCACCACGCTGCCGCTCCAGGTGTGACCAGCCGCCGGCGAGCCGCGGCAGGAGGTGCTCCAGCTGCGCCATCTCGACCTGCAGCCGGCCCTCGGCGGTGCTCGCGCGGTGCGCGAAGATCGCAAGGATCACCTCGGTGCGGTCGAGCACCGGCACATGCCACGCCTGCTGCAGGTTGCGCTGCTGGCGCGGCGACAGTGCGTCGTTGCACAGCACGGCAGGACGGCCAAGCTCGCCGACACGAGACGCGAGCGTCTCCACCATGCCGGTGCGCAGGAACGTGGCGGGGTTCGGCTCGCGCAGCGTGAAGAGGCGCCGGTCGAGCACCTCGGTCCCGAGGGTGCGTGCCAGCTCCTCGAGCTCGTCGAGCTCGATTTCAACCTGATCGCGATCGGCGCGGCTCGCGGCCGTGCCGACGACGATCACCTGACGCAATGTCGCGCCGATGCCGGGATCGGCCCCGGACGCGACGGTTGCACGCTGTGGCATCGGACTAGCCTAGTGTTCCGCGCCCGAGATCGCGAACGACTCCCGGCGAGATCAGGAGCAGGTCCAGGTGATGCTGCCGCTCTCCTGCGGCTGCTGCGCGAAATTCGTCTGCAGCGCGAGGTTCTGGAACTGCGCGCTGCCGCTGCCGTCGGAGTTGCGCTGCAGCGTCCCCGACGTTCCGTGCGGCGCATTCGCCGCCGAGGCGACACCCCATGTGTGGGTCCCGACCGTCAGCAGGAGATCGCCCGGCGACAGTGTCTGCGGCGTCGCGGACGGCGCTCCCGCGAACTGTGCCTGGACGTGCTGGCCACCGACGCTGCCGCTCAGCTGACTGGGCGGCTGGCAGCGGCTGCCGCCGGGGTCGACGGGCTGCGCGAAGCTGCCCTGCGCCAGGTCGGTTCCGGTCAGCGAGACAGTCACGTTGTACGTGCCGTTGGGGTTGGCAGTGGTGTGCGTGGTCGTGCTCGTGCTCGTCGTGCTGAAGGGCGGCGACGCGGTCGGTGTCGTCCCGCCGGGTCGCGCGGTCGAGTGCGCCGTCGGAGTCGACGAGCCTCCTGAGCCGCACGCCACCGCTACGAGCGCAGAGAGCAGTGCTGTGGCGCGGAGCAGGGGGCGAAGACGCAGTGCCATGACGACTGTGAGCGACTCTAGTGCCCGCAACGCTGACGGCGGCGTTCGTTATCGCGGCTGCGGGGCGTCGTCGCTCTGGTTCGGGTCGTTGTCGAACGACACGAGATAGATGAACGAGATCGCCGTCATGGTGAAGAACCCGAAGATCGCGATCGCGATGCGATCCACCCAGCCGAAGTCGGCGGGGAGTCCGGGCATGAACAGCGACAGGACGGCGACAGTGATCCCGATCGCCGGAGGCAGCAACCACACCCACACGCTGCGTCCGCGGCGATCGATGCCGATCGTCTTCTCGAACTGCCGCAGCGCCAGCTCGATGCTGTGGATGAAACCGCGCAATCCCATGAGCAGAGCGTATCGCGCGGCGGGACCGGCCAAACCGGGACCCGGTTTGACCCCGGGCAGAAGAAAGCCGGCCGGGCAGTCGTCCTGCGCCGGCCGGCTTCCGGATTTCATGCCGCTAGGCTGCTATCGCGCCCCAGCGCCGCGCGACGCGCGACGTTGCGAGTGCGAGCAGGCCGCCTCCGATCAGGAGGAAGCCCAGGATGCCGAGAGCGATACCGGTGCTCGGGGTCGCGACGCCCCCCGAACCCGAGGTGGTGGCCGCCTGCGTGCCCGAGGCCGGTGCGGCGGCCGCGGGAGCGCTGCCGCCGGACGAGCCCGTGCCGAGCACCGTG
>JAFALX010000327.1 GCA_019234035.1 Candidatus Dormiibacterota bacterium
CCCAGGTAGTGCAGCAGCTCCGGCGCCTGCGCGGCGTGGATGCCGCCCGAGGCCACCGGCATGACGCCGGGCATGGAGCCCCAATCCTGGTCGAAGTAGATGCCCGTGACCGGGTTCTTCTCGACGTAGCTGAGGCGAAGCGTGTCGTAGTAGCCCTTGATCGCGTTGGGGTCGCCCTCGAGCTTGCCCACCACAGTTCCGGCGTGGATGTGGTCGACACCCATCAGGCGGCACCACTTGCCGATGACGCGGAAGTTGACGCCGTGGTTCTTCTGCCGCGTGTGGGTGGCGTGGCCGGCACGGTGCAGGTGGAGGATCATGCCGTTCGCCCGAGCCCACTTGGCAATCGAGGTCATTGCTGTGTAGCCGATGGTGAGGTCGATCATGATGATGACCGAGCCCAGCTCCTTGGCGAACTGAGCACGCTCGTACATCTCCTCCATCGTCGCCGCGGTGACGTTGAGGTAATGGCCCTTGATCTCACCGGTCTCGGCTGCGGCGCGGTTCACCGCCTCCATCGCGTGAATGTAGCGATCGCGCCAGCGCATGAACGGCTGGCTGTTGATGTTCTCGTCGTCCTTGGTGAAGTCGAGACCACCGCGCAGCGCCTCGTACACGACGCGACCATAGTTGCGCGCCGAGAGGCCGAGCTTCGGCTTGGTCGTCGCGCCGAGCAGCGGACGGCCGTACTTGTCGATGTACTCGCGCTCCATCACGATGCCGTGGGCGGGGCCCTGGAACGTCTTGATGTAGTGCAGCGGGATGCGCATGTCCTCGAGGCGCAGCGCCTTGAGGGCCTTGAACCCGAAGACGTTGCCGATGATCGACGACGTCAGGTTCGCGACCGACCCTTCCTCGAAGAGATCGATGTCGTAAGCGATGTAGCCGATGTACTGGTCGGGGTTGCCCGGAACCTGCTCGACCTTGAAGCACTTCGCCTGGTAGTGCTGGTAGGCGGTGATCCGGTCGGTCCACACCACCGTCCACGTCGCGGTCGAGGACTCGCCCGCGACTGCCGCGCAGGCCTCTTCCGGGGGCACGCCCGGCTGCGGCGTCACGCGGAATGCCGCGATGACATCGGTGTCCTTGGGCACGTAGTCGGGCTCGTAGTAGCCCATCTGCGCGTACGGGATGACACCGGATGCCCAGCGCGACTTTTTCGCCTGAGCGCCGTCGGTGGGCGGCGTTTCGATAGCTGTCATCAGCCTGCTTCTCCTGTCTGAACCATCAATGTCTCTCCATGCTTGTTCCCTGCCACCAGCCCCCGGTCGTTGACACGCACCAGGAGCGACTTCTGCGCACTGAGAATCCGATGCGCGAGGATCAGCTGGGTCAGCGCCAACGGATCGCTGTGACGCTGCCGCTGCGGCGAGTCGTACGCGCCGAGGTCGTCGGGGCGCACCTCGTGCAGATGCGTGTGCAGCTTGTGCGCGTGCGCCCACACGGTCTCCTCGATGCTCGCGGCCTGGTCCGAGGGGATGCGCCCGTCGATCTCGATGACGTCCGAGCGGCGGCCGTCCTCGTCGACGGCGTCGAGCTGCAGGTTCACCATCTCGCCGTCATGCAGGCGCTGGTCGAACGCCAGCCGCGGCAGCGTGTGCCGCTGCACGACGCGAACGTTGAGGTGGCCCATGTCGCGGTGCTCCGGCTTGGGCCGGTAGAAGCGCACCACCAGATCGGCGTGCTGCCGCTGCGGGTTGATGTACTTCTCCGCGTCGGGACGGCGGGCCTCGAGCTCGGCCTGCACCTGTCCCTCGTTGTAGCCGCGCTTGGCCACGTCACGCTGCAGCTTCCAGGCGAGGCGCAGCTCCGGCTCGGGGTCGAGCCAGACCTTGAGGTCGAACGCCTCGCGCACGCCGGGGACGAGGAAGGGGTGCAGGCCCTGGATGACCACGACCTCGTTCGGCTCGAGCAGTTCCGGCTCCTTGAAGGTGCCGTCGCTGTGGTCGTACACCGGCTTCTCGATCGCCTCACCGCGCTTCAGGGCCCACAGCTGCAGCTCCATCAGGCCGAAGTTGTTGGCCCGCGGGTTGAGCGGGGTCACCTTGACCAACTTCCGCTCCTCGCGATCGAGCGAGTGGTAGTCGTCCAGGCAGATGGTTGTGATTCGGTCCTCGCCGAAAAGGTCGTAGAACGCCCGGGCGAGCGTCGACTTGCCGGAGCCGCTGTCGCCTCCGATGCCCACAAAAATCGGTGCTTCGCTCAAAGCCATGCGCGGAGCCTAACGGGTGGGTATCCTGTTGTCCAATGCATGAAACTCATTCCTCCCATAGAATCTGTTTATGCCTGTAGCGCTCGAACGGCGCCTAACGCTCCATCAGCTCCGAATATTCAAATCAGTGGTCGACCACCACAGCTACACCCGCGCTGCCGAGGCGCTCTCGCTCACCCAGCCGGCGGTCACGCACCAGATGCAGGCGCTCTCCCGCGCCGTCGGGCATCCGCTGCTCAGCCCGAACCGTCGCGCCCCTGAACTGACCGCCGTCGGCAAAGTGTTATACGACCGCGCCGGTCGAATTCTGTCGGCCGTCGGCGACGCGGAGTCTGCCATCGACGACCTCACAGAGCTGCGGGCCGGTGAGGTGCGGGTGGCCGGGGACACCACGGTGGGGACGTACGTCCTGCCGGATGCGCTCGCGGGCTTCCACCGGCTTCACCCCGAGGTCGAGCTCAGCCTTGACGTCGTGAACCGCGCCGGCGTGCGCGACCTCGTCCTGGGCGGCGGTGCCGACTACGGTGTCGTGGGCCGCCTCTGGGATGACAACGCGCTCACCGCCGAGCCGTTCTTCCAGAACGAGCTGAAGTGTTTCAGCGCGCCGTCGCACGCGCTCGTCGAGCGGGAGCCGCTGCGGCCCGCGCAGCTCCTCGAGGGTCCGCTCCTGCTCCGCGAGCGCGGGTCGGGAACCCGCGAGTCCGCCGAACGCATCCTCATGGATGCGGGGGTCGTCGCGCGCTCGACCATGGACCTTGCGAGCAACGGCGCGCTCAAGCGCGCGGTCGCGGGCGGCCTGGGGGTCACAGTGCTGTCGACGTTCGCCGTGCAGCTCGAGGTGCAGCTCGGGCTGCTGCGCCCGCTCCGGGTCGAGGGCTTTCCGGTGCAGCGCCAGTGGCACGTGACATGGGCCGGCGACCGGTTGCTCAGCGCGGCGGCGCAGTCCTTCCGGGCCTACCTGCACAGTGACGACTGGCGCCACAACCTGTCGCGACCGCTGGGCAGCGATTAGGCGACACCGGCGGTCAGCGTCAGCATCACGACGGCCCGACCGGCCACGATGCATCCGGACTCGCTCCTCGCAGATGCGGCCTGGGGATGTACTTCGCCAAACGCTCCGGCCGCGGACGCCACGCGGTGTTCACGCCGGCCATGCGCACAGCGCTGGTCGAGCCGTTGCAGCTCGGCGAGGAGCTCCGCAGCGCCCTCGCCAGCGATTCGATCGGGGTCCACTGCCAGCCGATCGTCGACCTTAGGTCAGGCGCGGTTGTCGGCGCCGAGGCGCTGGCGCGGTGGCAGCACCCGGCACGTGGCTTCGTTCCACCGGGGACATTCATCCCACTTGCGGAGGAGCTCGGCATGGTGCAGGCGATCGATGCGCAGGTGCTGCAGCCGCGCGTGCGAGCAGGGACAGCGCTGGCGCGCCGCGCCTCGTCACCGATCGAGGAGCTGCATCAGCGGGGCATCAGGCTCGCCATCGACTGCTTCAGCGCCGGGTAACTCCGCGCTGGGACGGCTGCGCAGCCTGCCGTTCGATCGCCTGAAGTTGGACAAGACGTTCGTCGACGAGATCAACGGCGGCGACGGGCGTTCGTCGCTGCTGGAGACGATGGTGAACATGGCTCACGTGCTCGGCCTCGAGGTGGTCGCCGAGGGCGTCGAAACATCGGCACAGGAGGAGTACCTGCGCCAGCACGGCTGCGACTTCGGGCAGGGCTACCTGTTCAGCAAACCGGTGATGGCCGAGGAGTTGAGCGTACTTCTGGCAGAAACGCGGCCTCACGCGGCGGCTCAGGCCGGCTCAGGCATCTCCGCCCGTCCCGGCACGCAGACGCGCACGCGGTTGACGGCCCCGGCGTTTCGCCGCGAGGCGGAAGCGCCGCTGCAGCGGACCCGAGAGAGCGCGGTCGACCGCACGGCGCATCAGATGTGTGACGCCCCTGTGACGTCCTGTTACGACTGGACCACCGCACGGATTTGTGATGGCCGGAACGCTGCAAGGTTCGAGGGCCGCGATGGGCTGGCGTCGGAAGCGGCGAGCTCCGGCGGGGCTTGAATGAGAGGAGGCGCGGCATGGCACGGTGGGGCAAGAGCCGCACTGAAGGCGCGCGGCCAGCCTCCGGCGCACGAGGGATCCTGCGTCGGCGGCTGAATCTGCGGCGGCGTTTGGCTGGGCTGGTCTTGGTCGGAGCCCTTGTCGGCGTGGCGGCGAGCATCGCCCGCGGCCCCTCGGCCGCGCCGCCGTTCAAACCGCGGCTGGTGGACGGGACGCCGGTGATCAGCGAGTACGCCGTCCCAGCCGGATCTCGTGGCCCGGAGTACATCACAGAGGACGCCAGCGGCAATGCCTGGTTCACCCTCCCGAACAGCGGCCAGATCGGTATGGCCACCCCCTCCGGGACGATGACCGCGTACCCGATCCCGAGCGCGTGGTCGGACCCGACGGGCATCGTGCTGGGGCCAGATGGCAACCTGTGGTTCACCGAGTACGCGGCTGGCAAGGTCGCCAACATCACGCCGAGCGGGCAGGTCACCGAATACGCGGTCGAGACCGGTGGTTGGTATGGGAATCCCGACTTCATCACCAGCAATGCCGGGGCCCTCTGGTTCACCTACTACCAGGCACCCTACTCGAGCGGGGCGACCGCCGCCGGCTACATCGGCGAGATCACCACGAGCGGCGTCGTCAGCAGGTACCAGGTGCCGAGCTCGTACGCCGGCCTGAAGGGCATCGCCACTGGTCCGGACGGCAACGTGTGGTTCGCCGAAAGCGGGACCAGCGATATCGGCCGTATCACTCCCGCCGGGCAGATCACGGAGTTCGCTCCAGCCGACTCGTCGACTAACCCGCCGCAGCATCTGGCACACCCGGACCTCATCACTCAGGGGCCTGGCGGCATGTGGGTCACCACCGACGCGGGGCAGGTGTGGTCGGTGGCAACCGACGGCACCAGCGGCACGCTGCACCCACTTGCCGACGGGGACTTCGCCGGGCAGCTGGCAGCGGCTGCCGACGGCGGATCGATGTGGTTCGTGGACAGCGGCAACAACGCTGTCGGGCAGCTGGTCCTCGGCAACGGGACAGGTGCCGTGGGCGAGTACACGCTGACAACCAGCAATGCGGGACCCGTGGGGATCACGGCAGGCTCGGCCGGCATCTGGTTCACCGAGGAGTCAGCGAACAAACTCGCCAGCGCAGTCCCGCTGCCGGGCAGCGCCCGGCGCACCGTCGAGTTCGTTCACGGCATCAACGGCAACTGGAAGGACATTGGTCGCCCCGGCGGTGCATGGTCGTCGCTCCTCGATCCGATGCGCGCGTCAGGCTACAACGTCTCGATATTCGAGGACTACCAGGACGCCGGCGATGCGGTGGGTGGCCAGTGCTACTCACGCTCGGCGCCGACCCTCGACCTGGCCCCGCTCTATCTGAACCCGGGCGCTTACAGGTACCCGCAGTGCGACAGCGAGAGCGCCCTCGCCCTCAACGCGGGGCTGCTCTTCAGCGACCTGCAGTACATCGCCGGCGACTACGCCAGCGCCGGCCCCACCACGGTGATCGCGAACTCTATGGGCGCCGCGATCACCCGGGGGTACCTGGCGCTGACCCAGGTGCCGGTGATCACGACACGTCGCTGATCGGCGTCGACTCTGCAGTGTTTGTCGCCGGAGCCCAGGCCGGATCGTGGGCCGTTACTCCGGTACTGGACACCCACCTGGATGCGGCGATCCTGCAGCGCCTGACCTCCCTCGTGCCGTTCCACCCGTACCGGGCGGGCGTGAAAGACCTCGCACCGCTGTCATCGTGGTACGGCAGTGTGAACGCCCGCTCGAGCGAGCCTCCCTTCACGCCACACCTCCACTACTACAACTTCGTTGTCAACTACTCAATCCGCGCCTACTACCAGCTGCTCTGGTGGACGTACAGCGACCACAACGCCGATATCGGCGACCCGGTGATCCAACTTGGAACGGATGACCCGGCGTTGGAACCGACGCTCGGCGGCTCGGAGTTCTCGCCGTATGGAGACTCGGCGGATTCGCACGAGTATGTGCTGCAGTCGGGGGTCATCGATGACGGACCCGGACTGAATGGTCAGCTGGGTGATCTGGCGGCTGCGATCGCCGATCCCGCCAGCCACCTTCGCATCGGCAGCAATGCTCAGAACGTGTCCTACGGCTCGTGCAATTCCAACCTCCCGAACGAGACGCTCAGCGGCGAGGTGCTCCGAATCGTGTCCAACCCTGGAAATGCGTGCGGATAGAGGTGAAAGCATGAGAAGCAAGATCAGCATTGGGCTGTTGATCGCCGCAGGCGCCGCACTGGCAGCGATCGTCGCCGGTCACGCGCCGGCCCCAGCCGCCCGAAGCGGCGACACGGCCGCGGCCGCGACCGTGCCGCCTACCCCCAGCGCACCCGCGCTGCCCACGCCTCCGCAGGTGCCGGCGTCGGTGGTGTTCCATGACGTGCAGGGGCAACTGGCCCTGGCATTTGGGTTCGACCCCTACCAGGCGAGCACCGGGGACTTCACCCTGAGCCTCCAGGGCATCGGTGAGGTCACAGGCCAGGTGCCCATGTCCAGTGTCACCACCACGGGGGGAGTGGTGGAGGCGAACAACGGCTCAGCCGACTTCGTAGCACGGGGATCAGGCAGGCCGCAGTCCGCAACCATCTCCATGGTCGGCACCGTGGACCTGGTCGCGCGTGCCGCACGGCTCGCCATCACTTTCCAAGGGCAGCCCTATACGCTCGTGGACTTCATCCCTCCGGCCGCCGCGGCGCCGGGCGTTGCCCAGGCTGTGGCTGCGGCGCTCACCCAGCAGCAGTGGAGCGCGCTGTACGCCGACCTGGTCTTCGAGCAGCAGCAAACCCTGAGCGAGGCCGAGTTCGCTGCGGCAATGAGCCGGCCCGGCCCCACGGTCACGGGAACGCAACTGAACGGCCTCGGCAGCCTCGATGTGGAGGCCGGCGCACGATACTGGCACCAGCCGATGGCGGTCACCGCCACACCTCCGGGGGGGTCAAGTCAGCAGTACACCTGCACCATGGACCTGGAGGCAGAAGGAGGACAGTGGCGGCTGCTGGACACCACCGGCTTGACAGGCGCTTGAGGAACCTCACGGCCCTGGCAGTGCTCGGTCTTGCGCTCACCGCCTGCGGGTCACCCTCTACTTCGTCCGCTGACCCGACTGACCAGAACGGCTTCCCGATCGGGCTCGTCAGCGCTGCCTTCATCAGCGCGAGGGCCGACGCGCATCTGACGTACCCTGGCGCCACGGTGCTTAGGACGCGGGCAACGGGAGAGAGCCCACAGAGCTGCAGCCTCGACGGATGCTCCGATCATGCCGCCGACGTCGAAACTCTGATTGCTACCCAGGACAGCGCGACGACTGTGCGCAACTGGTATCAGCACGCGCTCGGGGATCGTGGCTACGTCTGCCACGGCGGCTTCGAGGCGTCTTTCATGTACCAACTCGACGCGTACCACCGCGGCAGCCGGGAGGAGTTCTGGGTCGGGTATATCGATCCCCAGCGCTACCACCTCACATACGGCGTCCAGCTGCCCGTGGGACGCACGATACTGGAACTCGATTACCTGATCGACCCGTCGGCAGACGCGGGCAAGGGACGTGCGGGCGGCCCGTGCTACCTTGACCTGCCGTCCACGTATCCGTAGGCCGCCCACACAGAGCCGCGCTCCGATGCGAGCGAGAACCGGAGCCACCATCGCCGCCGCTGCTCTTGGCATGCTCATCGGTGGAGGATCTGCCACTGCTGCCCCGTCTGCCGAGCCTTCACAATCAAACGTGGCCGCATTGACTTGGTCGGTGGCGCTCGGACAGACAGTCTCGGCGACACCAGTCGTGGACCAGAACATCGTCATAGTTGCAACGGCGATGGACGGCGTGTTCGGCCTGGACGCAGCCAATGGGTCGATCCGCTGGCGGCGCACGGTGGGGGCGGCC
>JAFALX010000182.1 GCA_019234035.1 Candidatus Dormiibacterota bacterium
CGAGTGGGATCGAGAGTGACGACGAGTAGGCGCCAACCACGACAGGAACTCCGTCGGCGTGGATGCTGTCGGCCGCCTGCTGCACGGCCGACGTCGACGTGACGTCGCGCACGTCGAGCTGGATCTGACGGCCGCTCGCGGTCGCACCGGCGAGCTGCGCCGCCAGCTGCACGCCGCGATACTCGTCCTGCGCGGCCGCCGCGGTGGGGCCGGAGAGCGGAAAGACCGCGCCGATGCGCAGTGGTGATAGTCCGCCGCCGCATGCGGTGAGCACGAGTGCTGTGACGCACACCGCCGCCAGCGCCAGCGCGGCCGCGCGCGCCTGACGCGTGTGCGAGCTCGTCATGAGGCCGCGCGGTGGAAGCAGCTGCGTTCTCCGGTGTGGCACGCGGGTCCGTCGGCGTCAACGGCGAGGAGGACGGCGTCGCCGTCGCAGTCGACGCGCATCTCCCGCACATGCATCACGTTACCGCTCGTCTCCCCCTTCTCCCACAGCCGCTGCCGCGAGCGGCTGTAGAAGGTCGCGCGCCGCGACGTCCTGGTCGCGTCATACGCCTCGCGATTCATGTGGGCCACCATCAGCACCTCGCCGGAGGTCGCGTCCTGCACGACCGCGGTGATCAGCCCGTCCGGGCCGAACTCCGGCCCTGCGGAGGAACCCGGCGCAACGCCGGTCACAGGCGTACCGCCACGCCGTGGTCGCGCAGGTACTGCTTGGCCACCGGGACCGGGTACTGGTCGTAGTGGAAGATCGACGCGGCGAGCGCCGCGTCGGCGCCGCCGACGGTCAGCGCCTCGCGCAGATGCTCCGGGCCGCCCGCCCCGCCGGACGCGATCACCGGCGTTCCCACGGCATCGGACACCGCACGCGTGAGCTCGAGGTCGTAGCCGGCGCCGGTCCCATCGCGATCCATCGACGTCAGCAGGATCTCACCCGCGCCGCGCTCGGTCGCCTCGCGCGACCACTCGACCGCATCGCGCTCGGTGGGAACGCGTCCGCCGTGTGTGTGCACGACGAAGCGGCCGTCGACGCGACGCGCGTCGACCGCAACGACCACGCACTGCTGGCCGAACCGCTCCGCTGCCTCGGCGATCAGTTGCGGGCGCTGTAGCGCTGAAGTGTTGAGCGACACCTTGTCTGCGCCCGCGCGCAGCAGCACGTCGATGTCATCGAGCGTGCGCACGCCGCCCCCGACGGTCAGCGGGATGAACACGGTGTCCGCGGTGCGCCGCACGGCGTCCAGCAGGATCGCGCGCGCGTCGCTCGACGCCGTGATGTCGAGGAACACGACCTCGTCGGCGAGGTCCTCGTTGTAGCGGGCGGCGAGCTCGGCCGGGTCGCCGGCGTCACGCAGGTCGACGAAGTTCACGCCCTTCACCACACGTCCGTTGTCCACGTCGAGGCACGGGATCACCCGCTTGGCCGGCGTCATACGGCGGCCAGCGCCTCGATGGCATCGCGCAGATCGAACGACCCCTCGAGCAGCGCGCGCCCGACGACCACGCCGGCCGCGCCGTGCGCGGCCGCCGCCACCGCATCGTCGGTGTTGCGGACGCCGCCACTGAGGAACACCGGGCCGCCGTAGATGAACCGGCACCGCGAGAGACCGACGAGGTCGGGCCCGCCCATCATCCCGTCGCGATCGGTGTCGGTGTAGATGACGCCGGCGGCATTCCAGTCGTTCCACGACGCGAGCAGCTGATCCGCGCTGCCGGCGCCCTCGGTCCAGCCCTCGGCGCGCGCCTCCCCGTCACTGACATCGAGCGCGATCAGCACCCGGCCGCCTGCGCTCTCGCAGATGTGCCGCGCCAGCACGGGATCACGCATCGCGACGCTGCCGATGACGACGTATGTCGCCCCTGCGCCGAGCCACTCGCGCGCCGCCTCGGCGCTGCGCACGCCGCCGCCGACCTCCACCTCGCGGCCGGCGTCACGGGCGGCGGCGACGACGGCGCGCGCCGCCCTGTGACTGCGCTCGTCCGGCTCGCCGCGGGCGGCGTCGAGGTCGACGAGGTGGATGCGCCGCGCGCCTGCGTCGATGAAGCCGCGAGCGATCTCGACCGGGTCGCCCTTGAACACCGTCTCTCGGCCGTAGTCCCCTTGCAGCAGCCGCACGGTTCGTCCGCCGCGGACGTCCACCGCCGGGATGATCTGCAAGCGCCTACCTCGCGACCGCGGACGTGCTGCGGGCGGTGCACAGCGCGACGAAGTTCTCGTAGATGCGCAGCCCGCATGCGCCGCTCTTCTCCGGATGGAACTGCGTGCCCATCACGCTGCCGTGCTGCACGACGGCGGCGATCGTGGAGCCGTACTCGGTCACCGCAACGGTGTCCGCAACGTCGGCCGGTGTCCCCGCGTACGAGTGCACGAAATACATGTAGGTGCCGTCCGGCACGCCGTCCAAGAGCCGCGACTCGCGCTCGCGGCGGATCTGGTTCCAGCCGATCTGCGGGATCTTCAGGCGGGGCGCGCCGATGCGCGTGACGCGTCCCGGGATCAGGCCGAGGCCGCGCGCACCGGCGCCCTCGTCGCTGGCGTCGAAGAGCAGCTGATGTCCAAGGCAGACCCCGAGCAGCGGCCGGCCGGATTGCGCGTACTCGAGCGCCACGCGATCCAGCCCGCGGCTGCGCAGCTGCTCCGCGGCGGCGACGAACGCACCGACGCCGGGGAGCACGAGGCCGTCGCAGGCGGCGAGGACCTCGGCATCGCCGGCGATCAGCGGCTGCGCCCCCGCGCGGAGCACGGCCCGCTCCACGCTCCGCAGGTTTCCGACACCGTAGTCACAAACACCGATGCGGACGCTCACCCGAGCACCCCCTTGGTCGAGGGGATCGTCGAGCCGACCACGGTGAGGGCCTCGCGCGTGGCCAGACCGAGCGCCTTGAACGCCGCCTCGGCGATGTGGTGCAGGTTCTCGCCGCGCAGGCAGTCCATGTGGATCGTCGCGCCGGCGGTCTGCGCGTAGCCCTTGACGAACTCGCCGAGCACCGACACGTCGAAGTCGTTGATCCGGCCGCGCAGCGCGTCCATCGAGTACACGACATGGGGGCGGCGGCCGTAGTCGACCGCGCAGCGCACCAGCGACTCGTCGAGCGGCGCCAGCGCGTCACCGAAGCGCCGGATGCCGGCGCGCGTGCCGAGCGCCTCGCTCACCGCGGCGCCCAGCACCAGCCCGCAGTCCTCGACGAGGTGATGCGAGTCGACCTCGATGTCGCCGGTGCCGCGGACGGTGGCGTCCATCCCGCTGTAGCGGACGAACGCGTCGATCATGTGCGCGAAGAACGGGATGGGCAGGTCGATCGTCGCCCGGCCGTCGCCGTCGATGCGCACCTCGGCGCTGAGCTGCGTCTCGCGCGTGTTTCGCTCGTGCGCGGCCTGGCGCGTCATGACGCCTCCGCCACCCGCAGCCGCGCGCGGATCGCCTCGGCGTGGCCTGCGAGACCCTCCGCCTCGGCGAGCCGCCAGGCGATGGGGGCGAGCTCCGCGTAGTCCGCCGCGCTCAGCTGCACGACGCTGGGCCAGCGCGTGAAGTCCATCACCGAGAGCGGCCCGCGATACCGCGCCGCACCGCCGGTCGGCAGCGTGTGATTCGGCCCCGCCACGTAGTCGCCCATCGACACCGGCGACAGCGAGCCGACGAACACGGCGCCCGCGTTGCCGATGGTGTCGCGGACGGTCTCCGCGGCATCGCCCTGCAACGACAGGTGCTCGGGCGCGAACTCCTCGGCGAGCGACACCGCCTCGTCGAGGCCCTCGCACACGGTCACGCCGGCGTGCGAGCCGGCGGCGGCCGCGATGATGCCCTCGCGCTGCGCCGCTGCCGCGGCGCCGGCGAACTCGGCGGCGATGCTGTCGGCGAGTCCGCCGTCGTCGGTGAAGCACAGCGCCCAGGCTCGCGGGTCGTGCTCCAGCTGGGAGATCAGGTCGCGCGCCACCAGCTCGGGGTGCGCCCCCGCAGTCGCGATGACCACGATCTCGGTGGGCCCGGCGACCTGGTCGATGCCGACCGGGCCGAACACCAGCTGCTTGGCCAGGGTGACGTAGACGTTGCCCGGCCCGACGATCTTGTCGACGCGGGCGACGGTCTCCGTGCCGTACGCGAACGCCGCAACCGCCTGGGCGCCGCCCATGGCGTGCACCTCGGTGACCTCGAGCGCATGGCACGCGGCCGCCACGAGGGGATGCACGGAGCCGCCGGTTGACGGCGGGCTGGCGACGGCGATCGACTGCACTCCTGCAACCTGCGCCGGGATGACGCAGTGCAGGACCGTGCTCGGGTATGCGGCCCGGCCACCTGGCACGTAGCACCCGGCGCGGCGGAGCGGCTCTGGTCGCAGCCATGCCGATGTCGTGCCGCGCACGGCGGTGTCGCGCTGGTGCTCGTGGAAGTGACGCAGCCAGTTCGCGGCCTCGTCGAGCGCGAGCTGCAGCGGCGCGGGCGTGGCGAACCAGGCGGCCTCGAGCACCGCGGGCGGCACTCGTGTCTCCGCGACGTCGACGCGGTCGAGCTCCGTTGTCCAGCGCCGCACCGCGGCGTCGCCGTTGCGGTGCACGTCATCCACGATCCCGCGCACGCGGTCGACGTCCGCGGCCTGAACCTCGTCGTCGTCGCGGTCGCGCAGCATCGCGCGCACGTCGGAGACAGGCAGGCGGCGCAGCTCGACGGTCATGCCGCGCCCTCGTCGCTGTGCGACGCGGCGGCGAGCCGCAACGCGGCGGCCAGCGCGTTGACGGCGTCGCTCTTGGTCTTGAGCGCGGCATGGTTGACGACGAGTCGCGCCGTCGACCGGCCGGCCTCGGCCACCTCGACGAGGCGATTGGCGCGCAGCGTCGTGCCCGTCGCGGTGATGTCGAACACCGCGTCGGCCATGCCGGTGATCGCCGCAAGCTCGATCGACCCGTGCAGGCGGATGATCTCGGCGGTCACGGACAGTCCGGCGAAATACCGCCGCGCGGACTCCGGGTACTTGGTGGCGACGCGAAGCGAGCCGCTCCAGTCGCCGCGCGCCAGTGGCGAGCCCTCCGGCGCGGCCAGCACCATGCGGCAGGAGCCGAAGCGCAGGTCGACCAGCTCGTAGCACTCGCGGGGCGACTCCCACAGCACGTCCTTGCCCGCGATGCCGCAGTCGGCGGCGCCCATCTCCACGTAGACGGGGATGTCGGTCGGCCGGACCTTGATGAGCGTCGTGCCGTTGTCCTCGATCATCAGCGCGCGGGCGAACACCGCCTCGCTGACGCGGGCGACCCCGGCGGCGGCGAGCAGCTCGCAGGCGCCGTCGAACAGCGCACCGGCCGGCATCGCGAGGCGCAGCCCGCTCACGCGAGCTGTTCCCTCGTCCACGCGATGCTGACGAGGTCGCCCCCACTGAACGCCACGACGGCGGCGACGTCGTCGTCGGGCTCGCCCTCGAGCGGATCGAGGTCGCAGATGGCCGCGACACCGCGCTGCCGCAACGTCGACGCCAAATGCAACGCCTCGCCCTGCGCCCCGGCGCGCCAGGCGACTCGCGCCGGACTCGGCGGAGCTGCCGCCGAGCGGCGCTCCAGCGCATCGAAGCAGCGGTCGACGTGCAGCACGAAACCGGTGGCGGGCAGCTCGGGACCGAAGTTGGCGAGCAGCCCGTCGTAGCGACCACCCGTCGCCAGCGGGAAGCCCGAGTCGATGCTGAAGACCTCGAAGGTCGGGCCCGTGTAGTAGTCCCAGTCGCGCACGGCGCCGAGGTCGAGGTGCGCCACCCCGGTCACCCGGTGCCCCTCGAGCAGATCCCACAGGCGGGCAAGCTGGTCGAGGACCGCGCGCGGCCGCGCGTGCGGCAGGTCGAGCGCCGCGGTGTCGAGCAGGTCGCGACCACCGCGCAGCGTCGGGAAGGCGAGCAGCAGACGGCGCTCGGCCTCGCCCACCTCGGTGGTCTCCAGCGCCGCCTCCACGGCCACGAGGTCGCGGCCCCGCAGCGCGTCGAGGACGGCCCGGCGGCTCTCACCGTCCAGGCCGGCCGAATCGAGCACCGCCGGAATGAAGTCGGCGTGGCCGACATCGATCTGCACGCCCGGTACGCCGCCGCGGACCAGCGCCTCGGCGGCGAGCGCGATGCACTCGGCGTCGGCCGCGACACCCGCGGCGCCCACGAGCTCGCACCCCGCCTGCAGCGCCTCGCGGCGCCGCCCGTTGAGCAGCGCGGTGTGACGCAGGACCGGCCCCGCGTAGCAGAGACGCAGCGGCAGAGGCGCGCGCTGCAGCTGCGTGGCGACCACGCGCGCAACGCTCACCGTGCGCTCGCCGACCAGCGCCAGCATGGTGCCGTCGGCGTCCATGAAGCGGAAGAGGCGCGACTCGCCGCGCGTGCCGACGCCGGCGGCCACGGTGTCGAGCGGCTCCACGAGCGGGGTGGCGACGAGGCTGTAGCCCCAGGACTCGAACGTGGCGACGAACGCGTCGACCAGGTCGCGCCGGCGCGCAGCGGCGCCGGGCAGCCAGTCGCTGAAGCCGGCGGCCCGTCCGCGCGCGGGCGCGCCGCGAACGTCACCGCTCACAGGCATGGTGCTGCCGATTCTATCCGGCACCCTGAATTCGGCCCGAATCTGCGTTCGGTCGTCAGCTGCCGGGGCGCGCTCCGCTCAGGTGCTGCAGCGCCGCGTCATGCAGCAGCGCATTGGTGCTCAGCGCGCTGCCGGAGTCGATGCGGCGCCGCCCCGAGAAATCCGTGAAGCGCCCGCCCGCCTCCTCGACGATCAGCTGCGGCGCGGCGAGGTCCCAGGCCACGGCCACGGGCTCGACGGCGATGTCGATGACCCCCTCCGCCACCAGCATGTGCGACCAGAAGTCGCCGAACGCGCGAGTGTCGTGACAGCGCGCGTTGAGCGCCCGGTACGCATCGCCGAGGCCGAGCCCGTCGAGGTCGCGCGCGTCGGTCGTCGACAGATAGGCGTCCTCGAGCGCCGCGACGCCGGACACCTGGATGCGCCCCACCACTCGCGAGTGGGCACCCTCGCCGCGCTCCGCCCACCAGCGCTGGTGCAGCGCCGGCGCTGAGACCACCGCGCACACGGGCTCGTCGCCCTGGCGCAGCGCGATCAGCGTCGCCCACACGGGCACCCCCCGCACGTAGTTGGCGGTGCCGTCGATGGGATCGAGATACCAGCGCCACTCACTGTCGCCGCCGCCGCCGAACTCCTCGCCGGCGACGCCGTGCGAGG
>JAFALX010000281.1 GCA_019234035.1 Candidatus Dormiibacterota bacterium
TCGGTGGTCGCGGCCTTGTACTGCGCCGCGGTGTCCGCGCCGACGACGCCGTCGAGCTGGTACTTCTGCGCGGTGCGCGGGTCCGGCAGCGCCAGGGGGTGCGACGTCGCCTGCGCGGCGAAGTTCAGGCGCGCCAGCCACGTCGAGGACGCGATCCAGCCGGCGTTGTTGGGCCAGCCGCCGACGTTCGGCGGGTCGTACAGCACCTGCGCCATCCCCGCTCCGGCCAGCGCCGCCTGCGCGGTGAGCTCGGGACGTCCCAGCGCGCGCATCGCCGCCACGGTGTAGTCGACCGGCGAGCGGACCAGCGAGCGGTAATTCGCCGCTGCGGTGAAATCGCTGCTGGTGAAGATGGCGCGCATCAGCGCTGTCATGTCGTACTTCGACGCGCGGAACTTCGTCGCAACGCTGTCCACCAGCGACTTCGACGGGTTCGGTGTCGCGAAGTGGACGAGCGCGCGTGTCGCGACGTGCGCTGCACACGCGGGCTGGGACAGCAGGATGTCGATAGCCTGCTCGGGAGCGAGGTTCCCCGACTGCTTCAGGTAGGTCTTCTCGCCCTGGTCGTGCAGTCGCGGCTGCATCACGCCCTTGTACGAGTAGCCCTGCGCGATGAGCTGCTGTACCTGCGCGAGCTGCTGTTGCACGGTCAATCCCTGCAGGGACGGCAGCCGCGCCGGCGCACCGGTGGCGTCGACGAGGATCGCGCGGATGCCCGAGAAGATGCGCGCACCCTCGCGCACGTCGGTCTCGGTGTAATTGCCCGGGCCGAGCGTGAACAGCTCCATCAATTCGCGCGCGTAGTTCTCGTTCGGCGCGGCGGCGCTGCTCTGCTGCAGATCGAGGTAGCGGATCATCAGCGGGTCGTAGGTGATGGCGAGGAGAAGGGAGCGCAGGTCCGAGCGCCCCAGCGAGCGAAACGTCTTCAGCTGCTGCAGCACGACCGGCTGCTGCACCGCGTTCCGGAAATCCGACGTCAGCACGCCATGCCAGAAGAACGCGACGCGGTCCGGGTACTGCGCCGTGGCGCTCGCCATGTGGCTCTGCCACGCGACGATCACCTGGCGGTAGTCAGCGGGGTTCGCGATCGCCGGCAGGTCCTCGGGCTGCTGCGCGATCACCTTCTCGACCAGGTCCGAGTACCTCATCGAGGCGGCTGCATCGAGCTCGGCGTCGCTGTAGCCGAACCCAGCGCGGCGAAGAAGATGGGCCGCCAGGCCGCGAGCGGTGCCGAGAGTGCTGGCCCAGGCGCCGTCGGGCCCGGCGGCCGACAAGGGGTTGGAGGTGCTGGTGTGCCGGGGGAGCAGGAAGATCCCGGCGCCGGCGCCGGCCACCCCGGCGACGCCGACCGCGCCGGCCGCCAACATCTGGCGGCGGCTCGGACGAGGGACGGTGCCGTTCACGAGAGTCGACTCTGGACTCCGATCCTGAGAGGCGGGGTGGCCGGAGGCGCTTTGTCGCGGCTTCTCAGCGATCTCTCAGCACGCCGCTGACGGACAATGCGGGCTCCGCGCCGCCAAAAGTTGACATGGGAATCAAGAACTCGGCCTGGCTCAGTAGACTGGCGAATCGAGCGCAGGGCCCGTTCTCAGCTGACTGAAGGAGGTCGATCCAATGCCGACAGCATCCGAGGTGTTCACGGAGATCAACAGCCGCCTGCAGGCGGACCCGTCGAAGGTCAAAGGGATGAACGCCGTCTATGCGTTCGACCTGGGCGACGCCGAAGACGGCGGGCAGTACCACATCAATCTCAAGGACGGCAGCGCCGACGTGGGCGCCGGCGCACCGGAGAACCCGAACATCACGATCACCATGAAGCCGGCCGACTTCGTCGACCTGGCCACGGGCAAGCTCGACGGGACCATGGCCTTCATGAGCGGCAAGATCAAGATCAAGGGCGACATGGGGCTGGCGATGAAGCTCCAGTCGGTGCTGCGGTAGCGCCGGGCTCCGAACCGCACGACACGACACTGCGCCCGCTCCGCTTCGGCTACGACGAAGACGGCCGCGCGCTCCTGATCGACTGGTCCGATGGAGCCTCGGCGCGCATCGCGTTCGACGTGCTGCGGCGAGCCTGTCCGTGTGCCGCGTGCCGGGGCGAGGCGGGTTACGCGGGTCGGTTCGCCACCGACCCGGAGCTGCATCCGGGCGAGGACGAGCTGGCCGACATCTCGCTGGTCGGCGCGTACGGGCTCAACGTCGTGTGGGCGGACGGACACAGCACCGGCATCTACACGTTCGACCAGCTGCGACGGCTCGGCGGCGCGGTCGATCCAGGCTGAGCCCAGCGCCCGGGAACGGCTCAGCCGGCCTGGAACGTCCGCCCGCACGCGGCGCAGACGATCTCGCCCGATCCCTGGGCCGGCTCGCCGCAGAAGCAGACCCAGCCCGTCTGGCGTGCCGGGACGCCGAGCACCAGCGCGTGTGCCGCAACGTCGTGCGTGACAACCGCGCCGGCGCCGACCATCGCCCACCGGCCCACCGTCACACCGGCGACGACTGTGGCGTTGGCGCCGATGCTGGCCCCGTCGCCCACCTCGATCGGGCTCACCGTCCAGTCCTCGTCATGCTTCAGCGAACCGTCCGGCGACACCGCGCGGGGCAGCCGGTCGTTCGTCAGCACCGCCGCGGGCCCGATGAAGACGCCGTTGCCCAGGCGCACCCCGCGATAGATGAGGGCCCCGTTCTGCACCTTGCA
>JAFALX010000034.1 GCA_019234035.1 Candidatus Dormiibacterota bacterium
TGTGCGAGTCCGACCACGCCACCTCGAGCGCGTACGTCACGACCAGCTCCACAAAGAACACGACAACGACGACGACGAAGACGGTGACGGCGCCCGGTACCACCGTCACGACGACAGCCCCCGGCACGACCACCACTGTCGACACAACGACGACGGCCCCCGGTACCACCAAGACGGCGACCAAGACGGTCTCTACGGCCACCACGATCACGGTGCCCACCACCGTCACGAACAGCACGACGCAGACGAACACCGCGACCACCACGCTCCACACCACGCAGACGGTCACGACGACCGCTCCCGGCACCACCGTGACCGTCACGGTAACCAGCAATCACACCGGGACGACAACTGTGACCGTGACCACGGTGACGACGAGCAACCACACGGCCACCACGATTGTGACCGCCCCGACGACCGTGACCGAAGGGACGACGATCGTCAGCACCGCGACGGCGACAACCACGAAGACAGTGACCACCGGGTCGGCCTCATCGCCCGCGTCGTCGACCACGAGCACCGGCTCCACCTCGAGCGCGAGCAGCACGCCGGCTTCCGGCGTCGCCGCAGTGACCACGACACCGTCAACCGGCTCGGGTTCTGATATCGCCTTCGGCACCGGCCTGGTCCTGCTCGTCACAGGCGGCGGCCTCATCGCCGGCGCAACACGCATCACACGGCGCAAGAAGACCTAACTGAGCAACTGACGCACACAAACGGCGGGTGCCAGCGTGGCACCCGCCGTTTTCATTTGCCTCTGGCACATCGCGGGACGAGTCGGTTATATTCCGCCCCGCATCCGGTGAGGCGACGCCGGAGCTAAACATCAGGGAGAGAACGCATGCGTGGCGGGCACAACAGGCGTCGTAGGCTGGCGCGCAGGCTGGCCGAAGTTAGTCTCCGGAAGCGACTGACAGCGACGCTGTCTGTGCGCCTGGCCGGCATCGCAATTCTTGCGGCCGGGCTCGCGCTGGTGGGCCTCGGCACCATAGGCAGCCCGCTGACGGGCGGCCACTTCAAGCTGACCGACTCCTCGGGTGCCGGCCACGATGGCGGCGGCTGTGACGAGGGCAACTCCGACTGGAGCGGCTCCGGCGGCGGCCTCAACATCCTCCACAACAGCGAGGGCACGTGGGTCACGTCGCACGCGACGTCGTCTCACAGCAAGGGAACGGGCTCCGACGACGAGGACGGCGACGGCTGCGACCCGTGCAGCACGGATGAGGACTCCGACGAGGACAGCGCGTCTGCGAGCATCCTCGACATCAACGGGATCGCCGGCGTCGGTGACGTCTCGGCCAGCGGCGGCGACGGCGAGGACGGCACGACGTGCACCACGGCGACGACGTCGCACACGTCCAGCAGTCCGGGCACAACGGTGACGTCGACCTCGAAGAGCACGAAGACCGAGACCTCGACCTCGCAGACGACCACGACGGCAACGTCGACGATCTTCAGCACGATCACGGTCACGTCGACGATCGTCACGACGACCACCAAGACCGGCGAGTTCACGACGACGACGCTGACCACCGGCACGACGAACACCTCGACCCACACGACCACGTTCACCACGACGGTGACCTCGACTGCCACCGGCACGCCGAGCACGGTCACGGTGACGACCACCAAGACCACGACGACGGGCGGCAGCGGGTCCGGGACGACGACGACGACCGGCACTGCCGGGTCGAGCTCCTCCGCGGCGTCGAGCTCGACCCGCACCGGCACCGGCAGCACAGGCACCGCGGGCTCGAGCACGTCGACACCCATCACCGCGTCCTCGACGAGCACCGCGTCCGGTGTGGCGGCTGCGGCGGTCACGACGCCATCGACCGGAGGCGGATCTGACCTCGAGTTCGGTGTCGGCCTCGCGCTGATCATCGGCGGCGGCGGCCTGGCCGGCGGCGCTGGGCGCTTCGCGAACCGCCGCTTCCGCAGGCGGCGGTAACCCGCCGCGCCGGCCTGGCGACGCGCTAGGCCGGCATCACGAACGCTGCTGTCAGGAGGGCGCCGGCGCGACGCCCTCCTGCTGCACGTTCGACCAGAGCTGGACGCCCCCGACGTTCTGAGGCTCGCGTCCGAGCAGGTCGGTGAAGAACGCGACCATCTGAGCGCGCTTGTCCATCGGGCCGACGATGATGTGCGTGATCTGAAGCCGGCTCAGCTCCCCGGCGACGGCGTCGCGCTCCGGCCCGCGGGCGATGATCACCACGCCGGTGTCCTGGATCTGCTCCATGATCGTGCTGAGGTTGGTCGCCGGCGGGCCGTACATGGGGGTGCCGTCGGGGGCCGGGATGAAGGCATACGCCTCCGGCATGCGCACACCGCCGCCCGCCACGGCGGCCCACAGCATCGGTGACGCGCCTGCGCCGTCACGGAAGAAGGGGGCGATGAGCACCACGGAGGATGCGGGGATGCCGTGGCGCGCGTAACTCTGAAAGAACGCGGGCGTGTCTGCCTGCCAGACGCCGAGTCCGGCGGGGAGGATCGCCGCCAGCGACACGGCGATGGCCGCCAGGCCGGCCGCGGTGCGCCGCCAGCACTGCGCGTGGATCGCGGTCTCGACGGCGATCGCGACCAGCACCGCGATGCCCAGCCACATGTACAGTGACAGGCGCGAGGGCAGCGCGTCCTGCAGCAGCGGCAGCTGCGCGAACGGCCACCACGGCAGCGGCCACCCGGTCGACTGCCCGCCGATGTGCAGGTGGGGGCCCAGCGAGAAGATCAGTGCGACGCCCGCGACGACGGAGGCGGTGCGCACGCGGATGTCGCGCCAGTGCGTCGCGACAAAGGCGACGAGCAGGATCAGGAGCGGCAGCCCGATGTAGGCGGTGGCCTCGCCGTCGAGGCCGCTGAAGTGTTGCGAGATCACGGTCGCCGCCGCCGGCGAGACGCGCTGGTACTGCGTGGGCAGCACGAGGTTGAGCAGATCGGTGGAGAATGCGTTGGTGTCCTGCACGGCACCGTGAATGCGCTGCGGGCCGAGGAACTGCACGTACAGCGGCCATGCACAGAGCACGACGAAGGTGAGCGCCGCGGCACCGAGTGCTTCGACGCCGCTCGCCAGGCGCTCGCGCACGTCGGTCCATCGCCCCCAGCCGAGCGCGACCAGGCCGACGACGACGAAGATCGTCAGCGTCGCCAGGATCTCTTCGAAGATGAGCAGCTGGAGCGCGGCGAGCAGCCCGAGCAGCGCACCGAGCACCCATGGCGGGCGCGAGCGGCGGATGAACAGGCTGTCCAGCACGAGCACGAAGAGCGGGACGAGCACGGTGAACATCACCTGCAGGTGCAGGATCGCCTGCTGCGTCGTGTACGGCGAGAACGCGTAGATCGCGCCCGCGACCATGGGGCCGGCGACGCCGGACGTGTAGCGGCGCACGACGAAGTACGTGAACCAGCCGCCGAGTGCCATGCCCGCGGAGATCAGGACGTTGTAGGCAACAACAGGTCCGAACAGCAGCGTGATCGGTGACGCGATGATGCCCAGCGCCATGAACGAGGCGTTCCACATGAGGTTGACGCCGTCGGGGGAGTTCAGCTGGTACGTCACGAAGGGATTGATGCCGTGCGCGAGCGCATACGGCGCCCAGCGCAGGAACCAGGCCGACTGCTGCGGATCGCAGCAGCCGCCGGGCCACGAGTTGGACGGGTCGTGCCAGGCCGCCGACGTCAGGAGAAACGCGCCCGCGCCGTAGATGACCAGCGCCCAGAGGGCCGGGGCGGTGCTCAGCCGCGACGCGAGCGCTCCGAGGCGCGTGGCGGCGGCGCGCGGGTCGGCCATCACGCCGCGCATGGTTGCTGCGGCGCGCGCGACAGGCGCGCGCACACCGTTCATGCGGTCAGCTTCCGCTCCACGTGCGGAACGGGTAGATCGTCACGAACCAGTACCCGAGGATGCAGACATAGCCGAGCACCGCGGCAACCGGAAGCCACCGCCGTGAGAACAGCTGCGCAACCGCGGCGAAGACGCCGGGCAACACGACGACCATGTAGTACAGGTAGGACGTGCGGTTGCCGTACGTGCCGAGCGGCGCGGCGCCGACCACGAACGGCAGGAAGGTGCCGAGCATCCACGCGACGCAGAGCGCGGAGAACACGTCGCGCTCCACCCACATACCGCGCAGCGCGACCGCGAACGCCGGCAGCGCCAGGAAGATGATCGCGGGATTCATCTCTCCCTGGAACGAGATGATCGGGTAGGTCGCCACCACCTGGCCGCCGGACGTCACGGTCGTGCTGACCGTGTAGTAGTTGATCGTCACCATGTTGAGCAGCCACTGCCACGGGTAGCTGGCGATGCCGGTGGGCCCGCTGGGATTGGTCAGCTTGCCCGCATAGCAGAGCATGAAGTTCGTGTGCTCGATGGGGTTGTGGAAGCCGCCGGGCGCCGTGGCGCAGGAGCCGGGACCGCCGATGGGTGACGCGATGAGGTCGAGGACGTAGAGCACTGCGATGTACGTGATGAGGCTGACGCCGCCGAACTGCAGCACCGGCACGACGCGCGAGCGCAGCACACGCCACCGCGATCGCACCTCGTCGCGCGACGGCCACAGCAGCCAGATGAGCTCGATGAGGATGATCACGAAGTAGAGGTTCAGCGCACTCAGCTTCGTGCACAGCCCGACGCCGAGCGCGATCCCGGCGAGGAGGTACTGCTCGCGCAGGTAGAGCGCGGTCGCGACGAGCATGAACGTGACGGTGAAGATGTCGAGCAGCGCGATGCGGCCCTGAATGAGCATCAGGTTGTCGACGGCGAAGAGTGACGCGGCCCCGAGCGCCAGCCAGCGGTTGCCCTTTGCGGACCGCACCAACCAGTACATGGCGAGGAGCGCGAGGCTGCCGAAGATGACCGGGAAGATGCGCCAGCCCCATGCGTTGTCGCCGAACACCTTCATCGACAGCGCGATGAGCAGCTTCGCCAGCGGCGGATGCTCGGCGTTGGGGTCGTGGAAGAGCGCCGCGCTGGTGTACGAGCCCGTGGGGTGAATGCCGAGGATGACGCGTGCGGCGTTGACGTAGTACTGCTCGTCGAAGATCAGCGCCGAGTGGCCGTGGCCGTCGAGCGGCTTGTTGATCCACCAGAGCCGCGCGCCCAGCGAGAAGAGGCTGACGAGCACCAGCAGCACGAGCGGTGCCCGATCGTGGCGGCGGCGCGCCCACAGCCAGAAGACGGGCGTTGCCGCGCGTCGCGAAACGGCCCGAAGCGGTTGGGGGAGCAAGCGCTGGAGGCGCGCGCCTCCGCCTGCCGTTGCTGCAGCGATCACGTCATTTCGAACAGTGCAAGGCCGGCTGGATGGTACACGCGATCTCGCGGCAGCGGCGCCGGAGTTACCTCGCCGCTACGGCCCCGCGGCGCCGGGGCGGAGGCTGTTGGCGAGCGCATCCACCTGGGCTCGCACACCCATCGCCACGACCACATCGTCGGCCTGCAGCGCGTAGGAGTCGGGCGGGCTGACGTGCATCCTGCCATCGGTGGATCGGACCGCGAGCAGCGTCGCGCCGGAGCGGCGCAGCGCCGCGGCGGTGAGGCGCCCCTCGGCGTCGGGCGGCACCACGAGCTCCTCGATGGTGGTCGTGGTACCGCCGGCGACGATGTCGAGCACGTCGACCACGGCCGGCTGCATGGCGAGCGCGGCCATCCGTGTGCCGCTCGTCGTGTACGGGCTGACGACGCGGTTCGCGCCGGCGCGCTCCAGCTTGGCCACGGAATCGGGGTATGAGCTGCGCGCCACGATGAAGAGCTTCGGGTTGAGCGAACGCGCGGTGAGCACGATGTAGACGTTGCGTTCGTCGCTGTCCACCGCGCTGACGAGCGCGCGTGCGCGTTCGATGCGGGCCTCGTGCAGCACGTCGTCACTGGCCGCATCGCCGACGATGTGCGGCTCGCGATTGCGGCGCACGTCCTCGAGCGGATCGGGGTTCATCTCGACCACGACGTAGGGCACGCCCTTCTCGCGGATCTCGCTGACGACGCGTTTGCCCGTGCGTCCGTAGCCGCACACGATGATGTGCTCGCGCAGCCGGTCGAGCTGGTCTGCCATCTGACGCGTCCTCCAGTACTGGCGCCAGCGATCGCTGCCCAGCGCCTCCACGATGACACCGAATGTGTACAGAAACCCGCTGACGCCGAAGACGACCAGCGTGATGGTGAAGATCTCGCCGGGGCCGTCGAGCGGATGGGCCTGGATGCCGACGGTCGTTATGGTCACGATCGTCGTGAAGAACGCGTCCAGGAAGCTGTAGCGCTCGATCAGCAGGTAGCCGGCGGTGCCGTACACCACCACCGCCAGCAGGAAGACGACGGCGAGGAGCAGTCCACGGAAGGCGCGCCGGGCGTCGTGGGCCACGGGTCAGGCCGCCTGCAGGTCGGTTGCGCTGAAGCCGCGGCCGGTGAAGAGCAGCGGCTCCCCGGCGAGGCTCGCAATCGCGTACGTCAAACAGTCGCCGTAGTTGAGGTTCGCCGCGTGCCGGCCGCGGCCGAAGCGGAGGTACGCGCGGATCGCCTCGCGCGCGTGAGCGGCGCCGAAGGGCACCTCCATCAGGTCGAACTCGCGGACCAGCTCGGCGACGAGCGGGCGGGCGTCACGCTGCAACCGCGCCGTGAGGACGATGCCCGTCTCCACGATGGTCGGCGTGCCGATGCCGCCCGAGGCAGCGCGTTGCAGTTTGTCGACCAGTGACTCGAAGCCGGGCTCTCGGAAGACGAGCGCGACCAGCGCCGAGCTGTCGACGATCACGCGCCGGTGTCGGCGTACCCGAGGATCGCGTCCTCCTCGGCGCGGGTGAGCCGGCGCCCCAACTCGTCCTCGGGCACCAGCGGCCACACGTCCTCCTCGAGGAAGCGCCGCCCTCGCTTCGCCGTGTCCTGCGGCTCGGTCCTGTAGGCGAGCCGGCGCCGCCGTTCCTCGAGAGCCCGGCGCACCGCCTCGGTCTTCGTCTCGCCCGTGAGACGGGCGATCTCGGTGACCAGGCGCTCGACCTCGGCGTTCTTGAGATTGAGTGCCATGGTGTAAAGGTAGCATTATTCTTCATCGGGTTCATCAGTTCCGGTTGGCGCGGCGACACCCACAGGTGCGGCCGCCCGAGGCGTCGCGGCCGCGGTGCCGCCCCGAGGCGGGCGTGCCAGCAACAGCGACCCGATCGTCGCCGGGATGAGCGTCAGGCATCCGGCAGCGACCAGGGCCGCCGCCTCGCTCGCCGAGAGCAGGTGGCTGCCCAGGCCGAGGCTCGCGGCTGCTGCGGGGAGGCCGAGCTGCGCGCTGGCGGCGAGGCCGGTGGCGACGCGGTGCTCGGAGCCGCGCAGGGTCGCTGCGATCACGTGGGCGATGACGGCAGCCGCCGCCAGCGCGAACGCCAGCACGATGCGCGAGGGGTCGGCCACCAACGCGCGCAGGTTGAGCTGCGCGCCGAGGAGCACGAAGAACACTGGGACGAAGAACCCGTTGGCGATACCGCTCAGCTGCACCGCAAGCCGCCCGGGCTCGCGCAGCCGTGTCAGAACGATGCCTGCGAGAAAGCCGGCGACCAGCGTGCTGGCGCCGGTTCGCTCGGCAATGGCCGACAACCCCAGGACGAGGATCATGGACAGGCGCGCCTGCCAGGCCCAGCCGCGGCTGAGCGACCACTTGCGGAGCATCTCGGTCGGCTCGATGGCGCGCAGCCGGCTCGCCGCAACGATGACCACGATGGCCGCCGCGATCAGCGCGGCGTCGCCGCCGAGCGCGAGCCCGATGTTGCCCGACCCCGACAGGGTCAGCGGCATGAGGATGACGGTGACCGAGTCCGCGGTCGCGATCCAGGCGATGAGGAACGAGATGTTCGGGCCCGCCAGCCCGCGCTCCTCGAGGATCGGAAAGGCGACCGCGGCCGAGCTTCCGGCGATCAGGACCGCCAGGAGTGCGGGGTGGCTCAGGCCCACGACGTGGTCCACCGCGATCCCGAGGGGGACGGCGGCGACGCCGACGACGGCCAGCGCGCTGAGACCCCGAACGAACCCCTCGCGGATCTGCGGCGAGCGGATGTCGACGTGCGTGCCGGCGCTGAACATGAGCATCGCGAAACCGATGGCGCTGAAGGCGGGGAGCGGCTGGGTGGTGGGGTCGATGACGCCGAACCCGGTGCGGCCCAGGATCGCGCCGCCGATCAGCTCGCCGACCACCACCGAGATCAGCCCGCGGCGCCCGTATCCCAGGAGCGGTCCCGCCAACCCCGCCAGCATCACGATGGTGAGGAGGGCGAACATGCCGGGATGATGACGCTTCCGGCAACAACACGATAGGGTGTGGGCCGTGCCCAAAGCCCCCGAAACCGCGGCGCTGCCTCCGTTCCCGGAAGTGACCTCGCAGTTCGAGAGCTGGCTGCGTTCGCGCATTCACGTGGACGAGTCCGACCTCGCCTACAAGCACGAGCAGATGGACACGGGTGTGTTTCCGTTCATGCGAGCCACCTTCTATCGCTGGATGCAGCTCTGGCCGGTGCTCTGTCCCAAGCTGGCCACGGCGCCGAGCGTGCTCGCCGTCGGCGACCTGCACGTCGACAACTTCGGCACCTGGCGTGACATCGAGGGCCGCCTGATCTGGGGGGTCAACGACTTCGACGAGGCGTACCCGCTGCCGTACACGCTGGATCTGGTGCGCCTGGCCGCCAGCATCAGGATGTCGATCGCGATCGACCGCCTGAAGCTGACCCCACGGCTGGCCTGCGACGTGCTGCTCGCGGGCTACAGGAGTGCCATCGAGCGCGGTGGCCGTCCATTCGTGCTCGCCGAGAACCATCCCGTCCTCCGCCGCGAGGCCGGTGGCGTGCTCCGCGACCCGGTGCGATTCTGGCAGGGGATGACGGCGCTACCGGACGAGAAGGACCCGCCGGCCGAGGCGGTGACGCTGTTGCGCTCCGCCCTCCCCAAGGAGGTGCAGCCGCGAGTGGTCCACCGCCGCGCCGGGCTCGGCAGCCTCGGGCACCCGCGCGTCGTGGCGCTCGGAGAGCACCACGGCGGACACATCGCGCGGGAGGCGAAGGCCCTCGCACCGTCGGCCTGCATCTGGGCGGCCGGCGGGGAGGGGACGGCCATCCACTACGCGACGATCGTGCGGCGCGCCGTGCGCGACGCCGACCCGTTCCTGCAGCTGCGCGGCGACTGGGTGCTGCGGCGCCTCGCGCCGGACTGCAGCCGCATCGTCGCCACCACCGTGCAGACGGTGCGCGAGCAGGAGGAGCTGGCGCGCGCGATGGGCGTGGAGGCGGCGAACATCCACCTCGGCGCGGCGCCCTCGCGCATCGACGAGCTGCGACGCGACCTGGCGTCGCGGCCCGAGGGCTGGCTGCGCTCGGCGTCGAAGACCATGGCGCGGGCGACACAGCGCGACTTCGAGTCGTGGCGGCGCCGCGCACCGACGCCCGCGAAGGAGAAGGCGGCCGCAGCGGCTCGCTGAGGGGCAGTCAGGCGGGCGCCGCCTCCCGCTTGTGTCCGCCGGCCAGCTCCTGCAGCAGCTCGGGGTCGATCTCGGTGCCGTCGATCGCGGCCACACGGCACTTCGTCGCGGCGGTGAGCGTCGCGGTGCGCAGGCCGCCCTCGAGCAGCGCGCGCTCACCGAGCACGGCTCCCGGACCGACGTTGGCCACGATCTGCCCGTCGACGTCGACGGCGAGCACGCCGTCGAGCAGCAGGTAGACGTCCTTGCCCGCATCGCCCTGATGCATGAGCATGCGTCCCTCGGCCAGGGTGCTGATTCGCGGCTTGGCGCCGCCACGCATGATGTGCGTCGACAGCTCACGTTCGAGCGCGGTCTCCACCTCCGTCACCAGCGCCGGCGAGTCCTCGTCGCCCCACGGCGTGTGCTTGCCGAAGGCGTGTGCCATCCACTCGTTGAAGTCGACCAGTCCGGACTTGTGGCTGAGGTCGCCCCGCTCGTTGTAGATCCAGTGTCGCGGGAAGGGGCTCGCGCCCACGACGTCATGCGATGACGTGCCGTCGGCGAAGATGGTCAGCGACAGCGTGGTCCACGCCAGCGGCGCCGCGATCTGGACGTACGGAGGGTGGCTGACCCGCCGCGGTGCGGGCGCTCCGGTGCGGCCGCCGGCGGTCTGCACGAAGCGCACCGATGACCCGCCGACCGCAGGCTCCACCTGCTTGTCCGGCAGCGAAACCGCTGCCAGGGTCACGCTCCGCCCGCCGAGGCGCAGCGTCGTCGACCCGATGTGGCCGCTGCCCGAGTAGCCGCTGCCGGTGATGCGGCCGTCCTCGACGTCGATCCACGCGCGCAGCTCGTTGGCGAAGCGGAAGCGGTCCGCCTCGCGCAGCGCCTCCAGGTTGTCGATGTGGTCGGGCGGCGGCGCGTCGTAGTGGGCCACCCCGAGCTCGAACGGCACCTTGGTGGAGCCCTCCACCGCCTCGGACGGAATCCATGAGATCGATGTGACCGAGGATTCGATTCGCATAGTTCCTCTACCTCCGCCGCGGATGGTGCTCCAGCCGGGTGGGGTGTGTCACTGGTGGTACCCACCGGACGGTACGCGGGTGCCAGCCCCCCGGTCTTGTGGTACCTGCTTCATTGAACCGGGCGGCTTGACGAATACGATCTCCGCATGCCGGGGGAGGCCACGATCCGCGTAGTGCTGGCCGACGACAACCTCATCGTGCGCGAGGGCGTCCGCGCGCTGCTGCTGTTCGCCGGAGACATCGATGTGGTCGGGGTGGCGGGCGACTACGACGAGCTGGTGGCCGCTGCCGACGCCGACAGGCCGCAGGTGGTCGTCACCGACATCCGCATGCCACCGAGCTTCACCGACGAGGGCATCAAGGCGGCGCGGCTGGTACGCAAGCAGCATCCCGGCACCGGCGTCGTCATCCTCTCGCAGTACGACGAGCCCGAGTACGCGATCTCGCTACTCGGCGAGGGCGCCGCCGGCTACGCCTACCTCCTGAAGGACCGCGTCGCTGAGGGCGACCAGCTGACCCGCGCGGTGCGTGAGGTCAGCACCGGCGGCTCGATGCTCGATCCCCGAATCGTCGACGCGCTGACCAAGCCCGTCACGTCCACCGGCGGCCTCGACGAGCCCGAAGAACGGCTGAT
>JAFALX010000100.1 GCA_019234035.1 Candidatus Dormiibacterota bacterium
GCGAGCCGAGCAGCTGGACGACGCCGCCGCGTGGGACGACATCGGGCGCTGGCTGGGCCTGGGGGCGGTGAACGCGACAGCGCTCCACGACCCCGACGCCATCGTGTTCGGCGGCGGGATCACCGCCTCGTGGAACCGGTTTGCCCCGTCGCTGATGGCCACCGTCGAGTCGAGCCTCTTCCTGCAACAGAGGCCGCACATCGTGCTGGGGTCGCTCGGCGAGCAGCGCAGCCTGCTCGGGGCGCTCGAGCTCGTCAACTGGTCCTCGCCGGCAGGCGCCGGGTCGCCGCGCTCGTGACCGTTCGGATCGTCTGCGACAGCACCGCCGACCTCGACGACGAGTTCCGCGACGCCCACCGCATCGAGGTCGTGCCGCTCCAGGTGATCATCGGCGACCAGTCGTATCGCGACGGCATCGACATCACCCCGGCCGAGCTGTACAGCCGCATGCGTCGCGACGGCGTGAGCGCGCGCACCTCACAGCCGACGCCGGCCGAGTTCGAGGCCGTGTTCCGCGGCATCACCGATGCCGGCGATTCGGTGATGTGCACCACCATCTCGTCGGGGCTCAGCGGCACCTACGGCTCGGCCGGCCAGGCTGCGGAGGCGCTCCCGGGCCGGCCGATCAGGGTGATCGACACGCGCAGCGTCAGCGTCGGCCACTACGCGCTGCTCAAGGAGGCGGTGCGCGTTGCCGACGCGGGCGGCGACCTCGACGCCGTCGCCGCCGCGGTGGACACGCTGCTGCCGCAGATCCGGCTGCTCTTCACCGTCGAAACGCTCGAGTACCTGCGCCGCGGTGGCCGTATCGGCGGCGCCCGTGCGCTGCTCGGCTCGATGCTCGACGTCAAGCCGATCCTGGCAATGGAGGACGGGTCGATCGAGCCGGTGGGCCGCGTCCGCACCTACCGCCGGGCCGTCGACAGCTGCACCGAGTCGGTGGAGCGCGCGGCCAGGGAGTGGGGTGGCGCGAGCGTGTTCATCGCGCAGGCGGACGCGGCCGAGGCCGCCGCCCAGATGACCGCCCGCCTCGCCGAGGCGCTCCCCGGGACCCCGGTCACCCTCCTGGTCGTGGGCCCCGTGATCGGAGCCCACGCCGGGCCGGGGGCGGTCGGCGTCGCCTTCCACCGGCCGGCCGGCTGACGGCGAGCCCCACGCGCAGCGATCTGAAGTTCAGTGCGCAGGTTTGGTCGTCACCCTTGCGTTTGGTCGGTCAGCCAACTAACATTGAGGTTGGTCGGACGACCAAAGGAGGTCGCAGGAAGAAATGCACAACCCGGACGAACGATTCGAAGAGATGGCCATTGCCGCCGGAGATCGCCTCGACATCGAGGGGCTCCAATCGCGGCCCGAGGGGCCGGCGAGCTCGCCCCTGTTCGACGAGCTGACCGACACCGAGATCGCGGACGTGCTTGGCGCGTTCGATACCCAGAGCTTCAACGCCGGGCATCGCGTCACCCTCGAGGGGTTTCGCGGTCGCGAGTTCTACCTCATTGTCGAGGGACGCGCCACGGTGAGCGTCGGTGGCCGCCGTGTCGCCGAGCTCGGCCCTGGTGACTTCTTCGGCGAGGCGGCCGTCCTGCGCGACGGGCTGCGCTCGGCGACCGTCGCCGCGGAGACGGGGCTCCGCACCCTGGTCCTGTCGAACGACTCGCTCGAGCAGCTGCTGGTGGCACACCCGCGGGTGGGCCTCAACATGCTTCGCGAGGTGCTCGGCAGGTTCCCCGAGGCCGGCGACGGGCACGCGGAGCGGCCGCGGGCGCTCAGCATCTGAGGGGTCGGATTGCCCGGCGGCGGTCCCAAGGTGCACCATCAGGGCATGATCGGCGGGCCCGGGAGCGGGGCTGCGCTCCGTTCCGAGCTGCCCTCCGGTGAGGACGCGGGTCGCCGCGGCCAGATCGTCAGCGCAGCTGCGGCCGTGCTGGCCCGGCAGGGCTACGGCGGCACATCGCTGAAGGATGTCGCCCGTGAGGCGGGGGTTGCGCCCGGCCTCCTCCACTACTACTTCGAGTCGAAGCAGGAGCTCCTCCTCGAGGTCGTGGTGCGCATGGAGCGGGAGATGATCAACGACTGGCAGGAGGCCGTCGCCGACATCGAGGACCCGATCGAGCGCATCGTCGCCGCGCTCGACCACGTGGCCGACCGCTGCTCCCAGCAACCGGAGTTCTTCCGGCTCACCTTCGACCTGTACAACCTCGGCATCGACAGTCCGGCGTTGCGGGTGCGCTGCGCGCAGATGTGGTCGCACCTCATCGACGAGATCGAGGCCGAGGTTCGCATGGTCCTGGGCCGGCTGCCTGCGTATGCCGTGGTCCCGCCGCGCGACCTCGCCGGCGCCATCGCCGGGGCGATCGATGGCATCGCACTGTCCGGGCTCGTGCAGCAGCGCTCGCCGCGGGAGCTGTACCAGGCGCTCAAGGTCCTGCTGCTGTCCGTGGTCGTGACGGCCTACGTCACCGCCGGGCAGGAGCCACCAGTGGCGCGTCTCAGCCAGCTGCTCAGCCGCGCCTGACGCGGTCCCGTGGCACACCTCGACCTCCACTGCCCGAGCGGCTGCGAGGAGGGCGTCTTCGAGGTCCTCAACGCCGAGGTGCTGGTCGATCGCGCCGGCGCCTACCTGCGCCATCGCGCCGGCGCGGCGACGTACGTGTGCGCGACCTGCCAGAGCGTCGCGATCGACATGGCCGGCGTGTCGCGCGAGATGCGTCGCGAGCGAAGCGTCGAGCCCGAGGTGCTGCACTGCCCGTCCTGCGGGATCGAGCTGCTGCCGCCCGAGGATGAGGCGCTGACCGACGTGCTCGAATGCCCCGCGTGCGAGACGCGGTTCGGACTCGAGGAGGGGATGCGCCGCTTGCACGGCGGTTCGTCCGGCCTGCTCGACGGCTCTGACGGTTAGACGACACGTTCGCGACACCTCTCCAAGCAGCCGGGCCCGATCGGACCTGAAACGGCCGCTCCATCACGCGCGCGGGTCCCGATCGCATGGGTCCTTTACGACCTGTGCTTCTCCGTCGCCCCAGCGTGATCACCGTCGTTAGGCACCCGCCTATAACCAGAGCAGGCTCGACAAGGGGCGGTCGCGGCGGGAGGCCAAGGACGTTGTGGGAGTTTTGGGGTGAACCGAAGTGACGGAACAGGCTGGGATTGATGTGACCCGACGTCCGCGCGCTGCTCGACTTGCGCTGCTCCTCACCGCCCTTGCCGGCGCGTGCAGTGGCGCTGCCGCGGCCGCCGCCTCCGAGGCGGGCGCGCTGAACAGCCCGATGGTGACGGTGATCATCCACGGCAACGGCCAGGCTTCGCCTGCCACCGTCGCGGCCGCGGTGCGCGACCTCGGCGGCCGGCTCACCGATCCGCTCGGCATCCTCGACGGTGGTATCGCCGTGATGCCGTCGGCGCAGGTGGCGACGCTCATGAATGACTCGTGGGTCGAGACGGCCACCCCTGACGGGAAGCTCCAGCTCGACTCGACGATCGGCTCGTATGACCCGACGGCCGACATCGGCTCGCTCTACAACACCGAGCAGATCGCCGGCATCCAGTCGGCGTGGAGCCAGGGGGCGACCGGCCAGGGCGTCGGCGTCGCCCTCATCGACACCGGCGTCACGCCGGTGCGCGGGCTCAACGGCGACGGCCAGGTCTGGAACGGGCCGGACCTCTCCTTCGACTCGCAGAACCCCGAGCTCACGCAGCTCGACGAGTTCGGTCACGGCACGCACATGGCCGGGATCATCGCGGGCAACGACACGTACCGCGCGGGGACCACCTACGCCGGGAACGCCTCGCAGTTCACCGGCGTCGCGCCGGATTCGCACATCATCAACGTGAAGGCCGGCGACGAGAACGGCGTCGTCGACGTGTCCCAGGTGCTCGCCGCGATCGACTGGGTGGTGCAGCACCGCAACGATCCGGGCGTCAACATCCGCGTGCTCAACCTGTCGTTCGGCACTGACAGCGTGCAGTCGTACGTGCTCGACCCGCTCGCCTTCGCCGCGGAAACTGCATGGCATGACGGCATCGTTGTTGTCGCAGCTGTCGGAAACGGCGGCAACAGCACCCCGTCTGTGAACGACCCCTCCAACGACCCGTACGTCATCGCGGTCGGCGCGGCCGACACGCAGGGGACGCTCACCACCTCGGACGACACTGTGGCGAGCTTCTCGGCCGGCGGCAACCTGACCCGGACACCCGACGTGGTGGCGCCGGGCGTGCACATCGAAAGTCTCCGCGACCCGGGCTCCGAGATCGACGAGGCGTACGGCTCGGTCGCGACCGTCGGCTCCCCGCCCCGCTTCTTCAAGGGCAGCGGCACGTCGCAGGCGACCGCTGTCGTCTCCGGCGCGGCGGCAGACATCCTCTCCGCTCATCCCTCGTGGTCGCCCGACCAGGTGAAGTACGCGCTGACCAACTCCGCGACACACCTGAACGGCGAGCCCGCAACCCTGCAGGGCAGCGGTGAGATCAACGTCGGCAGGGCGCTGAACACCGCGCCGCTGCTGCCGGTGCTCGCCAAGCAGACGTATGTTCCGTCCACCGGCCTCGGCACCCTCGAGGGCTCGCGCGGCACCCTGCACGTGATCTCGAGTGGCGTGACGCTCAGCGGCGAGCAGGACATCTTCGGCAACTCCTTCAACAGCCCGGCGATGGCCGCAGCCGAGGCGAACGGCGCGAGCTGGGCGGGCGGTACATGGAACGGCGCCAGCTGGGGCGGGGCGTCGTGGGCAGGCACCAACTGGCAGGGCGCCTCCTGGGGCGGTGCATCCTGGGCGGGCACGTCCTGGGCGAACGGCACGTGGGCCGGTGCCTCGTGGGGCGGCGCGTCGTGGGGCGGCGCTTCGTGGGGCGGCGCCTCGTGGGGTGGCGCCTCATGGGGCGGTGCCTCGTGGGGCGGTGTCATCTGGAGCGGTGCGTCCTGGGGCGGCGCGTCCTGGGGCGGCGCCTCATGGGGCGGCGCGTCGTGGGCGGGCACCGGCTGGGCGACCGGCTCCTGGGCCTAGCCGGCCCTGGGGAGCACTGCGGCGGTGGTTGCGCAAGCCCGGCGCTGGGCCCGTCTTCGGGTCCCGGCGCCGGGCCGCGCCCGGCCGATGGTCGCGCGGGTGTGGACGTACAACGCCTGCCTCGCCATGACGGCGGCGGTGCTGTTCGTCTTCATCACCAGCAGGCTGCCGCAGACGTATCGTTCCTTCCATCTCCCCTGGGAGAGCCTCGCGGTGGCGTTCATCGCCGTGTCGGCGTCGCGCGTCTACATCCACTTCCGCCGCAACGCGCAGGCGTACTCCCTGAGCGAGATCCCGCTCTTCGTCGGGCTCTTCTTCTGCACACCGGATGAGCTGGTGCTGGCCCGCGTCGTCGGCAGCGCGATCGGCCTTGGCCTGATCTGCCGTCAGCCTCCCATCAAGCTCGCGTTCAACCTCTCCTGCTTCGCGGTCGAGACGCAGGTGGCGTCACTGCTGGCGCACCACCTCGTGCCCAACTCGGGGCCGCTGGGCGCGGCGTCGTGGCTGTGGCTGCTCGTGATCGCGGTCATCGTCTCGGCCATCGGATTCGTGCTCAGCGCGGGTGTCATCACCCTGGCCGAGGAGCGTTTGGACAAGCGCCGCTGGGCGCTTCCGGCGGCGCTCGCGATCGGCGGCGGCGTGGCCAACGCCAGCCTCGGCGCCGAGATCGTGACCACGGTGCTGCGCAATCCACTCGAGGTCCTCTTCCTGCTGGTGCCGCTGTTCACGCTCGCCGCCGCGTATGCGCTGTACACGCGCGAGCACCAGAAGCGGCAGCAGCTCCAGTACCTGTATCAGTCGAGCGACCTGCTGCAGCGCACGACGGAGCAGGAGGTCGCGATTCCCGAGCTGCTGCGCCAGCTGTGTCACGTGTTTCGCACCGAGGTCGCGCAGATCACGCTGCTGCCGGTGGCGGGCACGCCGGAGCATGCGCATCAGGTGGTCGTGCACAACGACGCGGTGAGCGAGGAGCGCGGCAGCCCGGAGGTGAGCTTCCTCGAGCGGTTCGTGCCGCTGCTCGAGGACGAGCAGCGCAGCTTTCACGCGGTGCCGCCGAAGGTCACGCCGGCGGTCGCCGCATGGCTGCGCGAGTCGGGGCTGCGCAACGCCATCGGCACGGCACTGCAGACCGAGGGGCAGCTGCTCGGTGTCATGGTCGTGGGCAACCGGCTCAGCGACGTCAGCATCTTCGACGGCGCCGACGTGACGCTCCTCGAGACGTTCGCCGCGCAGGCGAGCGCCGCCGTGCAGAACACACGACTGGGCTCCCGCCTCGAGCATCAGGCGTTTCACGATCCGCTCACAGGTCTTGCGAACCGCGCGCTGTT
>JAFALX010000055.1 GCA_019234035.1 Candidatus Dormiibacterota bacterium
AGCGTCTCGACTGACGGCGGCGCGAGTTTCACCGCCACAGGCGCTGATCCCCGAGCGGTGGCGATCGTGCCGCAGAGCGAGTCGCAGAAGCACACGGACCAATGGTTCCAATGGGCGGCGTATGCCGGCGACGGCACCCTCGCCGTGAGCTACTACGACCGCTCGTACGGGGACGACATCACCAATGGCAACATGGACGTCACGCTCTCGACGTCGAATGAGAACGGCACGAGGTTCGAGCAGACACGCGTGACCAGCTCCTCCATGTCCGTGCCGACGGAGTTCCCCGACGCGCAGGGCAACAGCGTCTTCTTCGGAGACTACAGTGGGCTCGCAGTCGGCGGTGACGACGCCCACCCGCTGTGGAGTGACACGCGCGAACCAGATCTCATCGACTGCAGCCCGACTGGACCGCCGGCTGTGTGCACGTTCATCGCCCCCGGCAGCGGGGACGACCAAGCCAACAACGAGGACATCTTCACGGCGAAGGTCAAGGTCAGGGGCGAGGACTAAACCGCCGCCACAGACACGACAAGGGGCGGTCTCGCGAGCGAGCCGCCCCTTCTTCGCGTCTCTGACGTGGCCGGACTGGTTCAGCCCTCCGGGCACATCGCGCGCGGGTTGCCGCAGGTGATGAGGTCGCCGTTCTGGGGCTGCAGCGGCGCGTTCCCCGATTGACCCGAGGGCACGCCGTGGGTTTGCGTCCCGGGAGGCGGCGAGGCCGGCGTCTGGACTTGGGGCGCGGCCTGAGTCGAAGGCGGTTGTTGCGGAGACTGACCTGGGGCGGCGCTGACATTCGACTGCGCCGGTTGCTGGACGGCCGAAACCGAGAGTCCTGAAGGCTGTCGCGCGCTCGTTACGTTCGAGGAGCCAGCGGAGTGCGCGGCGTCACAGGCGGCCACTGTGGCGAGGAGGAAGCCGGCGCCGACGGCGCTCAGCACGACCTGCACGCGCATGGAGCAAGCGTAGCGCTCCGTACCACCGTGAGAGGACGCCGGTGATTGTGCCTGCAGGCGCGAACTGCGGAATCCAGCGCGGAGTCGAGCGTGCGCCGGCACCGAAGTCTTGCCGAGACAAAGTTGACAGCTTGATCGGTGCCGGGTATATCTTCGCCCGCGGACCCGCTGGGCCGGGAGCAGACGTTCGGCGATGGAGGAAGGAACATGGTTTGTCGGCTCTCGCAAAGGGTCGTCGTGACGTCGATGGTCGCGGCCACCGCAGCGCTCCTGACGAGCAGCGTGGCCGGAGCAGCGACGGCTCCCGCGTTCCGCGGCGGCCGCCCGGCTCTCGGACCGCTCAGCGCATCCGACATCGCCCGACTCTCGGCGGGCGCCACCCAGCACTCAATCGTCATCTTGAAGAACCAGCACCAGGACGTCCCCGCTCGGCCGCAATCATCGGATGCGCGGGCTCGCGCGAACGATTCCGACCAAGCGCCTGTCGTCAACGAGTTGAACCAGCTGCATGCACCGGGGGTCAAGCGTTTCTCGGTGGTGAACGCCGTCGCAGCGACCATCTCGCCGGCTGAGGCGCAGCGCCTCAGCGCGGACCCAGCCGTGCAAGCTGTCGTGCCCGACCGGATGGTCCAGCCGGCGAATCTGGACACCGCCGGCACAACGTCCACCGCCGGCAGCGCGCAACCGGCCGGTAGCGATCCGAGCCAGCCCGTCTGCCCGAGCTCGCCGAGCGGATACATCCTCGAGCCGGAGGCTCTCCAGGTCATGAAGGTGCAGAACCAGCCGGGAGACACCACGCCGGCCGCACACGACCTGGCGGACGGTCACGGTGTCAAGGTGGGCATCATCGCCGACGGGCTCGACATCAACGACCCCGACCTGATCCGCTCCGGGAGCCACGTCGTCTTCGACTATCAGAACTTCGGCGGCGACGGCAACAGCGCCCCGACCGACGGTCGCGAGGCGTTTCTCGACAGCGGTGCCATTGCATCACAGGGCAACCAGCTCTACGACCTTTCGAAGTTCGTCAACCCGGCGCACCCCACCCCGGTGTCCCCCTGCAACATAAAGATTGAAGGCGTCGCGCCCGGCGCCAGCCTGGCTGTGATGAACGTCTTCCCACACGGAGGCGGTACCTTCGACTCGACGCTGATCCAGGGCATCGACTGGGCCGTCACCGTCGACGGCGTCGACGTGCTCAACGAGTCGTTCGGCGGCAACCCTGCGCCCGATACAGCGAGCGACCCGGTCGCCATCGCGAATGCCAATGCGGTCGCGGCCGGCGTCACGGTCGACGCGAGCACCGGCGACTCCGGTCCCACCAACACCATCGGATCGCCGGCAAGCAGCCCCGGGATCATCGCGGTCGGGGGGTCCACCACCTTCCGCGTATACCAGCAGGCGACGCGATATGGCGTGCAGCTCGGGGGCGGCGGCTGGGAGGACAACAACATCACCGCCCTCAGCTCCTCTGGCACGACACAGTTCGGGCCGCGCACGGTCGACGTGGTCGCGCCCGGTGACCGCGGCTGGGAGTTGTGCAGCGCGGACACGGCGCACTACTTCGGATGCGCCGATTTCGACAACGGCAACATCGGCCAGCCGATCTGGGCTGCGGGAGGCACGAGCCTGTCCTGCCCGTTGGTCTCGGGCACGGCGGCGCTGGTGATCCAGGCATACGCTTCCACTCATGGCGGGGCGCATCCCAGCCCCGAGCTGGTGAAGCAGATCATCGTCAGCAGCGCGCAGGACCTCGGCGCGCCCGCCGATCACCAGGGCGCCGGGCTCGTGAATTCCCTCAAGGCGGTCCAGCTTGCGATGTCGATCCACGACGCAAACGGCGTGCCGTCGCGGGTGGGCAACACCCTCCTCTCCAACGCCACGTCGCTCATCGCGACGGGGGAACCGGACGCCCACCAGACCTTCAACGTCGGCGTCACCAACGAGAGCTCCGCCTCGCAAATCGTGAGCCCCTCGGTCGTGGAACTGAGCAGCAGCTCGCTGAGCGACGACAAGGGCAGCGTCACCCTCGGAACCACGCCGACCTTTGTCGACGACCGCGGGCGAACAGCCGCGTACCAGACGCACACGTTCAACGTCCCGCGCGGCGCCGAGTACCTCAACGGCGACATCATCTGGCAAGCGCAGGCGCAGCCCGGTTCGATCGTGTTCGAGACGCTGTTCGATCCCGCCGGCCGCGTGGCCGCGTACTCGCTGCTGGGTGAGGCGAGCGGACACGGTCACGTCGAGGTGCGCGAACCGCAGGCCGGCACGTGGAAGGCGGTGATCTGGACGGTGCTCAAGGCCGGCCCTTACGCCGGCGCGGTCAAGTTCGAGTACTTCACGCAGCAGTTCGAGACGGCGGGCGCAGTCTCACCCGCATCACTCTCGCTCGCCGCGGGTCAGACGGGTACGTTCACCGTCTCGGTGACCGCGCCGGACAGCCCCGGTGACACGGCGTACAACCTCAAGCTCTCGACGTCGAGCGGCGCACCCGACGGTTCGATCCCGATTCTGTTGCGGACCCTCGTGCCGCTTCGCCACAAGGGCGGGTCGTTCGCCGGCACGCTGACCGGCGGCGCCACGCTCGGGCAGCAGGCCGCATACCAGTTCGACGTGCCCGGCGGGAAACCGGTCCTCGACATCGGCATGACGTTGCGAGACGCCAACTACCCGATCCTCGGCTATCTCGTCAGTCCTGACGGTGAGCCTCACAACGTGCAGAGCACTGTGATCTTCGACGCCGCAGGCAACTCCCATGGTGTCGGCAGGACAAT
>JAFALX010000316.1 GCA_019234035.1 Candidatus Dormiibacterota bacterium
CCCGCCCGCGCCGATGATCGCCGCCCGCATCAGCCGGCCCCGAGGGCGCCGCGCCCGCCGCTCGCTGAGCCCCCGGGTGCCGAACCGCTGATCTGCACGACATGGGTACGCGGCCCGGCCGCCATCGGGTCACCGCAACCGAGGCTCCTTCACCTCCCCGGCTTGCGCATCAGGTAGGAGCGAACCCGCTCCCCGCCGCGGGTGTCGACGTCGAGGAACTCGTGGACCGGGACGAACCCGAGCTTCTCGTACACGTGGTGGGCTCGCACGTTGGTGGTCTCGGTCACGATGACGACCGCCGTTGCGTGGCACTGGTCGATGAGATGGCGGCACACGAGGTCAAGCGCTCGAGTGGCCGCACCGGTGCCGAGGGCGTCGGGCTCGCCGATGAACACGTCGAACGCCCACGCGCCCGGCTCCACCTCGATGCCGACCTTCGTGCAGTACTCGGCCTCCAGCGACCAGGGGTAGAACTGCACAAACCCGACGGAGCGGCCTCGATCCTCGATGAACGCCGTCACCCCTTCTGACTGCGGATCCGCGTACGGCCCGTAGGTCGCGCGCACCGAGTCGACCGTGGCGTCGGCGAGGTCGGGGTCCCACCACTCCCGAACGTGCGGCTCGTTGAGCCACCGCGCCATCAACGCGTACTCGCGATCGTCGCCATGCATGCGGCGCACACGCACACGATCGTCCGCGACGATGGTGTCCGCGGTCAGACCGATACCGGGATCTCCAGCGCGAGCTTGTCCATCTCCAGCTGCGCGGGCACGCTCACCGGGTAGCGACCGGTGAAGCACGCGAAACAGAACCCCTCCCCGTCGGGGCGGCCCATCGCGCGGCGCAGGCCATCGAGGCTCAGGTAGCGGAGTGAGTCGGCGCCGAGCATGGCGCCGATCTCCTCCTCCGAGTTCTCGGCGGCGATCAGCTCACGCCGCGACGCGATGTCGATGCCCATGAAGCACGGCCACGCGATCGGCGGTGACGCGATGCGCATGTGCACCTCGCTCGCCCCGGCGCGGCGCAGCTCCTCGATGATGCGACGCGACGTGGTGCCGCGCACGATGGAGTCGTCGACGAGCACGATGCGCTTGCCCTCGAGGACGTGACGCATCGGGTTGAACTTGAGCCGGATGCCGGTCTCGCGCAGCCGCTGCGTGGGCTGGATGAAGGTGCGCGTGATGTAGCGGGACTTGATCATTCCCTCGGCGAACGGCAGCCCGGATTCATCCGCGAAACCGACCGCGGCAGGCGTGCCGCTGTCCGGCAGCGTGATGACGAGGTCTCCGCCGGCCGGCGACTCGCGGGCCAACTCGCGCCCCATGCGGCGCCGGGCCTCGTACAGCGACTCGCCCATCATCACGCTGTCCGGTCGCGCGAAGTAGATGAACTCGAACGAGCACATCGCGCGCCGCGTCGCCGAATGCGGGATCTTCGTGGAGCGCATCCCGGACTCGTCGACCGACACGATCTCGCCGGGCTCCACCTCGCAGAGGAACGTCGCGCCGATGACATCCAGCGCACAGGTCTCGCTGGCGATGACGTACCCGGTGCCACCGGGCGCGTCCACGTCACCGAAGCGGCCGAGACACAGCGGCCGGATGCCGAGCGGATCGCGCGCCGCGGCGAGCGCGTTTCGTGTCAGGAACAGCAGGCAGTAGGCGCCCTCGAGCCGGGGCAGCGCCGTGCTCAGCACCTCCTCGAGCGTGTCGCCCGGGGTTCGCGCCAGCAGCGTGCCCAGCACCTCGGTGTCGCTCGTGGTCTCGAAGACCGCGCCCGCGTCGGTGAGCTCGCGGCGCAGGCCGTGCACGTTGACGAGGTTGCCGTTGTGGGCGATGAGGATCGGTCCCAGCACCGGGTGCTCGAAGCTCATCGGCTGCGCGTTGGGAAGGCGCGGGCTGCCCGTCGTGCTGTAGCGCGTGTGACCGATGGCGATGTGCCCCGCGAGGCGCTCGATGTCGTCCTGATCGAACACCTGCGAGACGAGCCCCATCTCCTTGCGCATCTGGATGCGCCGGCCGTCGCTCACGGCGATGCCGGCAGACTCCTGACCGCGGTGCTGCAGCGAGTACAGCCCGAAGTACGTCAGGTTGGCGACGTCCTCACCCGGATGAAAGACGCCGAAGATGCCGCACTCCTCGTGCATGTGGTCGTCGAGAAGCGCCTCGAGTGGTTCAGCCATGCACAAGTGCCCCCTCGTATGCCGCTTCTGCGTCGGCCAGCGGCACGTCGAGCATGCCGGTCAGCGCGATCGACCGGCCCCCCACTGCGCCCAGGCCATGAATCGGAACATCCCACTGTGCGGACAGCTCGTGGAGCTGCACAAGCGCCTCCCGTGCAAAGCTGACCAGGAACCGGGATTGGCTCTCACCAAAGAGTATACCGGCCGCCCGGCCGCCGACCTGACGTCGCGCGTCCAATCCCTCGATCCCGATTCGCGCGCCGACGCCGGCGGCCAGACACGATTCGGCGATCGCGACCATCAGCCCGCCCTCGGCCAGATCGTGCGCGGAGCGCAGCAGGCCGCGCTCGATCGCGTCGGTGACCATCCCCTGCACGCGACGCTCGAGATCGAGGTCGAGGGCGGGGCGGGGCCCCGTGTTGGTGCCGAACACGATGCGCTGCAGCTCGCTGCCGCCGAGCTCGGAGCGCATCGGGCCGACCAGCGCGATCAGGTCGTCCTCCTCCTGGAATGCGACGGTGCAGTGCCGGCTGACGTCGCGCAGGAGGCCGACGACTCCGACGACCACAGTGGGGTCGATCGCATTTCCCTCTGATTCGTTGTACAGGCTCACGTTGCCGCTGACGATGGGCAGGCCGAGCGCTTCACACGCCTCGCTCAGCCCGCGCACGGCCTGTTGGAGCGCCCAATACACCTCGGCTCGTTCCGGGTCGCCGAAGTTCAGGCAATTGGTGGCAGCAACCGGCCGCGCGCCCGTGGCGACGACGTTGCGCGCCGCCTCGCACGCGGCGATGGCGGCGCCGCGCGCCGGATCCAGCGCCGAGTAGCGCCCGTTGCCGTCGGTGGTCAGCGCGAGCGCCGTCGTCGTGCCGGGCACGCGCACCAGCGCGGCGTCACCGCCCGGGCCCACCACGGTGCCGTCGCCGACCTGGTGGTCGTACCTGCGGAAGACCGGGCGCCGGCTGCCGATGTTGGGGCTGCGCAGCAGGTGCAGGAGCAGATCGGCCGCGTCGAGCGCGGGGAACGAGGCCGCGGGGTCGGCGGCGAGATCGGCGTCGACCGCGGGACGCCGCGACGCCGGGGCACGTTCCGGGGCGCCGTCCACCACCAGGTCGAGCGGGAGCTCGGCGACGCGCTCGTCGCCGTCGCGGATCACCAGCAGTGGCGCCTCGATGATCGTGCCGATGACGTCCGAGTGCAGGTCCCAGCGGTCGAACGTGCTCTGGATCGCCGCGACATCCTCCGGCGGCACGACCAGCAGCATGCGTTCCTGCGATTCGCTGAGCATCACCTCGTAGGGCGTCATCCCCCGTTCGCGGCGCGCCACCGCGGCGACGTCGATCTGCATCCCGCAGCCACCACGATGGGCCAGCTCGGACGCGCTGCCCGTGAGCCCCGCGGCGCCCAGGTCCTGCATGGCGATGACGCGCGGATCGCCGGCGAGCTCCAGGCACGCCTCCATCAGGCACTTCTCGAGGAACGGGTTGCCGACCTGCACGGCCGGGCGCCGCTCCTCGCTGCTCGAGTCCAGCCGGACCGACGCGAAGCTCGCGCCATGGATGCCGTCGCGGCCGGTGTCGGCGCCGACGAGCAGCACCGCGTTGCCCGGTCCCGCAGCTGCAGCGCGCATGAGCTTGGCGTGCTCCACGACGCCGACGCACATTGCGTTCACCAGGCAGTTCCCCGTGTACGCCTCGTCGAAGTAGAGCTCGCCGCCGACCGTCGGCACGCCGATGCAGTTGCCGTAACCGCCGACGCCGGCGACCACGCCGTCGAACAGATGGCGCTGGTGGGGCTCGCCGATGAGCCCGAATCGCAGCGAGTCGAGGAGCGCGATGGGCCGAGCTCCCATCGTGAAGATGTCGCGCAGGATGCCGCCGACGCCGGTGGCGGCTCCCTGGTACGGCTCGATCGCGCTCGGGTGGTTGTGCGACTCGATCTTGAAGACGCAGGCGAGGCCGTCACCGATATCGACGGCTCCAGCATTCTCGCCGGGGCCCTGCAGCACGGCGTCGCCCGTGGTCGGCAGCGTGCGCAGCAGCGACTTGCTGGTCTTGTAGCTGCAGTGCTCGCTCCATGTCGCGCCGACAATCCCCAGCTCGACGCGGTTCGGCGTGCGGCCGAGCCGCGTGATCAGCGACTCGTACTCGGCGGCCGTCAACGCCACCTCGGCGAGCTGCGCTGCAAGCGGTTGCGAGGTGGCGGTCACGCGCCGTCCATCACCATGAAGGCACCGCGTGTGTGCAGCAGCTGCGCCATGCGGCTGAACAGCAGCAGCCCGTCGCTGGAACCGAGGAGTGGCTCGCAGGCGCGCTCCGGGTGCGGCATCATGCCGAGCACGCTGCGACCCTCATCGAGGATGCCCGCGATGTCGCGCATCGATCCGTTGGGCGACTCCGCACCC
>JAFALX010000370.1 GCA_019234035.1 Candidatus Dormiibacterota bacterium
GCGCGGGCGCGGGGCCGTCGAGGTACGTTGGTCCGAAGCCGTACGTGATGGTGCCGTTGTCGCACGTATATGTGATGTCGGGGCCCAACGTACCCTGCGTGCCCTGCGACCACCACACGTTAGAAGCGGGCCACGCTGTCGTCGGACCGACGGCAACGTCGACTGCGATGATGTGGCCCGCCATGTTCGCCGCTGAGGCGGGATAACCGTCGTCGGTCAGCGTGTTATTGCCGCCCGGTGGAATCGCATTCGCGACGTCGTAGCCGTACCAGGCATCGTGTCCGTCGTACGCGCCCTGCGCGTTGCGGGTGAACGACGGGTAGATGGTGTACGTCTTCGGCAGCGGCGAGTGCGGCACATAGCCGTAGGCGCCGGGGCACCCAGGGGCCGGATATGGTGGCGGCGCCGACGTTGGACCGCCACCGGTATCGTTCTTGCCGGGTTTGATCGTGGCAGGGGGGATGGGTGTGTACGCACCACTGGCGTCGACCGCGAGGTCGTCGTTCGGGGTTATGGCCGCGCTCCCAGCCGATGAGGTTCCCGTATCCGTACTCGAACCATTGCTGCCTCCGGGGCCGGCGTGTACGGTGTCCACCATTGGCGCCAAGGCCACCAAGCCGATAACCAATGGCAGGAGTAGGTGCCGTTTCATCGTCCGCACCACTGTGCCGGCGGCTCGGCTGAGTCGTTGCAGTTGCCACCAGCGTCGGTGAACCAAAGGTCGCCAAGAACCGGATCGCGACGGAGCGCTCCGGGAACGAAGAAAGGAACCGTATTCTCCAGTTCCGGCAGGCTCGTTGTATGCCCATCTGGGTAACGCACGGTCGCGGCGCAGGTTCCACCGGGCGCGGTTTCCACTAGAACGTACGGTTGATCTGCCGGCAGATTCTTCCGCATGAAGTAGGCTTGCCCGTCTGGCCCGACAGGAAAGAGCGCAGCGCTCGTCGGGTACAGATTGCAGTCGGGCTGCAGAATCGACGCTCCTTGAGACAACGGCACTTGCTCGGCGGCTGGCACCAGTGAGCCTGCTCCGAGAGCTCTGAAGAGAAAGGGCTGGTCGTACTCCTCAGCCCACTTGTACCAGGCGCTGCCCCAGTTGTTCGCATCAGCCCAGTGCTGCGCATCCGCTTGCGACACCGCACCATTCGTCATGTTCTTCACGGTCGGCGCAGGCGGCACGTGCTCTTGCTGCAGGATGTCGTTCGGCGGCACCATCGTCACGTGATACGGCTCCCACAGCATCTGGCACGCGCTCGGGACCTTGTCGATGGGCGTCGGCGTGTGGACGGAAGCGCATGCACTCAGTGCGCCCGCAGGCGACGCTGACGCCGACGCGGACGATGACTGCGAGGCACGCGGCGACGGCGATGTTGCAGTGCCGCTGCACGCACCGATCAGGAGACAGGACCCACCCAACACTGTCCAAGTCATCCGCTGCACATGGACTCCCTTGCCACCAGTCTCGACCTCTGGGACGGACACGGCGCGGACGAACGAGGGGATCGAGGCAACCAGTTGCTGCTGCGCCGTCCTGTGCCGAGGAAGGATGCCATACGGGCCCTCTCCAGGCGGCTGCCTCAGAGGGAACGGGCGTTACCGGACCTGCTGGACCGCCCCTCGCGCCGCTCCGGAACGCGCAACCTCGGCGTTCGCTGTTGAGGCGGGCGCCCGACTATCGCAGCGCTGCCTCGACGGCACTGGCGAGCACATGCTGGCCGGCATCGTTCGGATGCAGGTCGCATGGGCCCAGGGTGCTCGCGCCCGACGGGAACAATCCGCTCGTGCACGCGTCACCGTTGGTCGCGTCGCTTGCGAGCTTGAACGCGTCGAAACTGTCGGCGACGCGGAGGTGCTCCTGAGCTCCTACCTGCGCAATCGACGCGTCGAGCGAACGGACGATGGTCACCGCCTCCGCGTTGCGGTACTCGAGCGCGTAGTAGTTGACCAGCACGATCGTGGCGCCGGCCCCGGTGGCGCGCAGGGTGTGGACGATCGTCGTCAGATTCGTGCGAAGCGTGCTGAGCACCAGAGGAAGGCTTCGCTGCAGGCACGCAGTGTTGCGCAGTCCACCGCAGCGAGGCACCGCGAGCCCGATGTCATTGATCCCGATTGCGACGGTGACCAGCTTCGTGTCCGGGTGGGATTGCAGGTACGCGGCTGCGAACTGGAGCTGTGTCAGCCCCGAGTACGGGATGTGCAGTGGGTTCGCTCCGCTGTATGACGCGCAGCCGGCGTCGGGTGCCCCGAGCGCCAGGAGGCTCGTGCTCGTCTCGCCGGGGCACGCCGCATTCACCGTCTGCAGTCCGAGCGACGCCCCGACGTAGGTGGGGTAGCCCGTGAAGTTGGCTGCGTTTGCGTACGGCTCGCTGCCGTCTGCTGCCGACGGGCTGCTGACGTACCCGAAGGTGATGCTGTCGCCGAGCGCGAGGTACGGGTGCTTCAGCGGCGCGACGGCGGCCACGGTCGGCGCCCCGATGAACACGAGCACCGCCCCGACGATGGCGAGCGCAGCTGGAACCGCCCACCGCCTAGCGATACCCGGCCCCCTCACAGCACCCTCTCACACGCACCATTTGCCCGGCTCGCCGCCCACCGGCCTCTCGCCAAATTGTATCGGTGGCTGTCGGGCACGGACGTGGTGCGTGTGGCCTATTCAGGTTCCGGTCTCGGCGTGCGCCCGGGACACGATCCAGGTTGCTAGGCTCCCGTGTCCGTGACACGTGGTCAGGGAGGATGGCTGTTGCTGGGCGGGCTGGGCGCCCTGCTGTCGGCATGCGGCGGCGGACTGGCCCCGGGCCAGACCCTGCCGCCAGACCCGTCACTGCCGGTGCCGACACCTATCGCGAACCCAGCGAACGGCAATGCACCCCCGGCCCGTATCGGTCCCGCCGTCGGCTTCGATCCGATCTCGCGGAGCCTGATCATGTTCGGCGGCGCACCGGCGACGGGGACGAATCTCGCCACCGGGCACCCGGCCTCCCGGCTCGACGACACCTGGGCCTGGGATGGCCAGAAGTGGACACAGTTGCAGCCGAAGACAACGCCGCCGGCGCTGTTCGGCGCGCGCATGATCACCGACCCCGACACGCAGCAGCTGCTGCTGGTCTCGGGCGCGGGCGACGTCTCCGGCACCGCGCTGCAGCAGGAGGGGATGTGGGAATGGGACGGCAGCACGTGGAGCCGCGTCAGCGACAACCCGGTGCAGGTGCCGTTTCCCGCCGCGGCGACCGACCCCGTGCGCAATCAGGCCGTGATCAGCGGCTTCGACCCGGCGTATCCGAGCGCGTGCGCGGTGACATGCATCCCGCCGCCGCAGTACGACCAGGGCGGCGACTACGTGTTCACCAAGGGAGACAGCGGATGGAACACGGCGTCCGGTTATGCACCCGGCTGGGCGCGGGCCGCAACGGCGTACGACCCGGTGAGCCAGCGCATCATCAGCACGGCCGGGTCGAAACAGAACGGCGTGCAGTGGACCTACGCGTGGGACAGAAAGGCGTGGTCGCAGATCATCAGGTCGAGCACGACGACAGCGAGCCCGGATCCCAACCAACCGCTCGGTCCGTGCGACGCGAGCACCGACGAGCACGCGCAGCGCATCGTCATGGCGTGCGCGTCCGCAACGGGGCCGACGGGCGGCGTGACCTGGACGTTTGACGGGAAGGCGTGGCAGCCGGTGTCCGGCGCCGACACGCCGGCGATTCCTGCGGATCCGAGCATCACGGGCCGCGCCGGCGTGCTCACGCTCGCGTACGACCCTGCGATTCCTGCGGTGGTGATGCTCATCGGCGGCGCGAGCGGATCGGAGGCGATGGCGGCCTGGAACGGCAGCTCGTGGAGCCAGGTGTCGTAGCTGATGGCACGAGAGCTGAAGCTGATGGCCGATTACGCGGTGTGGCCGTTGTGGGACGCGGATGGCAATGTCGATCCGGCGACGCTGCCGATCTCCACCGAGCTCCAGGCGCGCCTCGACGCATGGGCCGAGATATTCGACGGCACCGTGAACCGCGACGACCCACGCACGGCACTGTGGTCTTCAGCGGAAGCCGCGAAGGAGTGGAACGAGCAGGGTGTCGAGCTGTGGCACGAGCTGCAACATGAGTTGGGTACCGCGTATGTCGTCTGCTATTTCAGCGAAGCCGACCGCGACGTGCTCTTCCCGCGCGAGGAGGACAAGGCGCGCAGCCTGTTCAAGGGACCGCACGACCACTGACGCGTTCGGGACGGTCGCGGGCGCGACCGCGCACGACGCCATCAAGAGTAATTGGGAACGCACACCCAGGTCATCGACAACGAGAGGCTGCCCGCAGGCGCCGATGCACCGAGTTCATCGCCGATAAGGTCGGTCGCGGTCATGGAGCCAGAGCCGTCGGAGCGCACTATCGCCGACGCCGTCGGGCGACGGTTCAGGTAGTTTTCCAGATTGTACGTGGTGTTGTCGACGCCGACAAACCCGCCGACGTCGACAGCAGAGATCTGATACGTGGCGGGCCCGCTGTAGGAGGGGATCATGAACGAGATCTCAATTTCGTGACCGTC
>JAFALX010000372.1 GCA_019234035.1 Candidatus Dormiibacterota bacterium
ATCAACGCGAACATCGGCAACTCCGCGGTCGTGGCGTCCATCGAGGCCGAGGTGGAGAAGATGCGCTGGGCCACGCGCTGGGGCGCCGACACCGTGATGGACCTGTCGACGGGCCGGGACATCCATGCCACGCGCGAATGGATCCTGCGCAACTCGCCGGTGCCGGTGGGAACCGTGCCCATCTACCAGGCGCTGGAGAAGGTGCGCGGCGTGGTCGAGGACCTCAGCTGGGACGTGTACCGCGACACCATCATCGAGCAGGCCGAGCAGGGCGTCGACTACTTCACCGTGCACGCCGGCGTGCTGCTGCGCTACGTGCCGCTGACGGCGTCGCGTGTCACCGGCATCGTGTCCCGCGGCGGCTCGATCATGGCGGCGTGGTGCCTCGCGCACCACGAGGAGAGCTTCCTCTACACGCACTTCGAGGAGCTCTGCGAGATCCTGCGCGCGTACGACGTGGCGTTCTCGCTCGGCGACGGGCTGCGTCCCGGCTGCATCGCCGACGCCAACGACGCCGCGCAGTTCGCGGAGCTGCGCACGCTCGGTGAGCTCACCGAGATCGCGTGGCGTCACGACGTGCAGGTGATGATCGAGGGTCCCGGTCACGTCCCGATGCAGAAGATCAAGGAGAACGTGGACCTGCAGATGGAGGTGTGCCACGAGGCGCCCTTCTACACGCTGGGGCCGCTGACCACCGACATCGCACCCGGCTACGACCACATCACGTCGGCGATCGGCGCGGCCATGATCGGCTGGTACGGCACCGCGATGCTCTGCTACGTGACTCCCAAGGAACACCTGGGGTTGCCCGACCGTCAGGACGTGAAGGACGGCGTCATCGCGTACAAGATCGCGGCGCACGCCGCCGACCTGGCCAAGGGCCATCCCGGCGCGCAGGAGTGGGACGACGCGCTCTCGCGCGCGCGGTTCGAGTTCCGCTGGGACGACCAGTTCAACCTGTCGCTCGACCCGGAGACGGCGCGCTCGATGCACGACGAGACGCTGCCGGCGCAGGGCGCCAAGACGGCGCACTTCTGCTCGATGTGCGGGCCGAAGTTCTGCAGCATGCGCATCACGCAGGACATCCGCGACTTCGCGGCGCGCACCGGCGTCAACGACGAGGAGGCGGTGCGAGCGGGCCTCGAGGAGAAGGCACGCGAGTTCCGCGAGCGCGGCTCACAGATCCAGGTGCGCGCCTAGTCGAGATCGAACGCGGCGAGGATCGCTTGTGACAGGTTGCGTTCCTGCGCCGGCAACAGGTACCCGAGCCGGCGCCCCAACGCGGCGACGGGCACCGTCACGATGTTGTCGCAACTGACGACGCAGTCGTGGGTGAGCCCGTTCGCCGTTCCGACGGCGACCTCGGTCGACAGCCCCCGGATCGAGCTCGTTATCGGAGCGACAGTCACCCGCGAAAGGTGTGGCCGTACCGCCTCCCTGGTGAGGATGAGGACCGGCCGCGTCTTGTCAAGACGAGCGGTGTGGATCGGCCGCATCACTCCAGGTCGTCCATTGGCGTGCGTGCGGCGTACTCGGCCAGGCCGTCCATGTCAGCGTCGGCTCCGGATGCGGCCAAGATGGCTGCATCCCGGGCGGCGATGGTCCGCCGCTGTTCACGACGCAGTGCTTCGGCAACGACGCCGGCACGGCTGCGCGATGCTCCCGCGGCGACGAGCTGGTCGATGAACTCCACGACATCATCAGGAAGCCGGACAGCGATCTGTCTGCTCATACCAAAACGCTACCGCACTGGGATGCAGCGATGACATCGTCTGTGCTGATCGCATGCAGTTCGCTTCGTATGGTTCGATGGATGCGATCAATTAGGGCATTTTGCACAAGGAAATCGGGCGCTTAACCACCTCTGTGTCCCTCGCGAGCTACAATCACCGCGTCACCAGCCCAAGGCTTGTGCAGTCTGCCGATACGGAGGTAGAGCAATGGCGGTCCGGACGAGAGCCGACATCGCGGCCGATCTGGTGGCGCGCGCCGAGGCTGCCCACGTCCGGCACGTCGATCTCCAGTTCACCGACGTCATGGGCGCGGTGAAGACGGTCACGATCCCGGCCACCCAGCTGGCCGCTGCAATGGAGCACGGCACGTGGTTCGACGGCTCGTCGGTGGAGTCGTTCGCGCGAACCGCGGAGTCGGACATGTACCTGGTCCCCGACGCGGGCACCTTTCAGATCCTGCCCTGGTCGCGCGAGCCCACCGCCCGGCTGATCTGCTGGGCCACGACGCCCGAGGGCGAGCCGTATCCGGGCGATCCGCGCGGGGCGTTACGGCGCGCGATCGAGGCGGCGCAGCGACTCGGCTACGAGTACAGAGTTGGTCCAGAGATCGAGTTTTTCATTCTGGAACGCAACGCCTCGGGCGTTGCGGTGCCGCCGGCGCACGACCGCAGCTCGTACTTCGACTTCTCCACCGATCGCAGCGTGTCGATGCGCCAGGCCATGGTCAGCGCGCTGCAGGCGATGGGCATCGACGTGAACACCGCGCACCACGAGGTGGCCGGTGGCCAGCACGAGATCGACATCGACGCGGCGCCGGTGCTGAAGGCCGCAGACGACGTCGTCACGTTCCGCTACGCGCTGAAGGCGGTGGCACAGCAGTTCGACACGCTGGCGACGTTCATGCCCAAACCGTTCGACGGCATCCCGGGAAGCGGCATGCACGTGCATCAGAGCCTCGTCGGCGCCCTCGATCACGCCAACGCGTTCAGCGGTCACGACGACTACGGCCTCAGCGACACGGCGAAGCAGTTCATCGCGGGACAGCTGCATCACGCCGCCGCCATGACGGCGGTGCTCGCGCCGCTCGTCAACTCGTACAAGCGGCTCGTGCGGGGCTTCGAGGCGCCGATCTTCATCTCGTGGGCGCGCACCAACCGTGGCGCGCTCATCCGTGTGCCGCACGTCGGCCGTACGGAGGCGGCGCGTGTCGAGCTGCGCAGCCCGGACCCTTCGTGCAACCCGTATCTCGCGTTCGCGGTGATGCTGCGGGCGGGGCTCGACGGAATCGAGCGGCGTCTGACGCTGCCACCGCCGGTGGAGGAGTCGCTGTACGGCTTCGACGACGTCGAGCTGGAGCGGCGCAACGTCGGCGTGCTGCCCGACAACCTGCGCGACGCCATCCAGGCGCTGGAGTCCGACGACGTGATCATGGACGCGCTCGGCGAGCACCTGACGGAGCGGTTCATCGATGCCAAACGGTTGGAGTGGCGCGAGTACCGAGGCCAGGTCACCGCGTGGGAGATCGAGCAGTACCTGGAGCGCTTCTAGTGCTTCGAGCCTCCGGGACAGGTCACTAGCGTGTCGCCGATGAGCGGCCCCGCGATCACCGTCAAGGACGTATGGCGCGGCGCCCTGCCCGAGGGCACCGAGCTGCTCGCCGGCGGCGGCGGCCTCGAGCGACGCGTCGAGTGGGCGTGCGCGCTGCGGACGCGCCCGCCCGCCTTCGATGCGGTCAAAGGTGGCGAGATCGCGTTTGTCCCGGTGCGCAGCATCAAGATGCTCGACGAGCGCCTCGACCTGCCCCAGGTGATGACAAGCTTCGCCGAGAAGGGCGGCGTCGCCATCGCGGTGCTCGGCGACGCGTCTGCGGAGAGCATCGACGTCGCAGACCGCCTGGTGATGCCGCTGCTGCGCCTTCCCGATGCGATGCACATCGCCGACGCCCACCACGCGTGCGTGCGCTTCATCCTCGACCAGCGGGCGCTGCTGCACGAGCGTGCCCAGGAGCTGCAGGCGGTTCTCATGCAGCTCGCCCTCAGCGGCGCCGGCGCTCCGGTGATCGTCGACCGGCTCGCAGACGTGACCGGGCTCGACGCTGTCTGGCTCGACGCTCAGGGCACGGTGTGTCACGCGTCCGGGGCTCACGCCGACGCCGCGTCGGCGGCGGCCGCGGCGCAGGCGCCGGCACTGCGGCGCTGGGGCGACACGATCGCGATGCTGGCGGCCGACCCACCGGTGCGCGAGCTCAGCGTCGAGGGCGATGACAGCGCGCTGCTGGCGAGCCCGATTCCCGGGCGGCAGGGAGTGGCGGGCTACGTGGCGGTGGTCGGCCCTGCGGCGCAGCTCGACCAGGTGGCGCGCATGGCGACGTCGCGCGCGGCGTCCGCCTGCGCCATCGAGCTGGATCGCGAGCGGGCGGTGACCGAGACCCGGGATCGCCTCGAGGGCGAGTTCATCGAATCCCTGCTGGCGGGGTCGTACACGTCGGAGGATGCCGCGCTGGAGCGCGCGCAGCGGCTGGGCCTGGACCTCAGCCGGCCGTTTGCGGTGGTCAGCCTGCGCGGCTCGCGGGCCGACACGGGCTTCGAGGAGACGGCCGTCCGTGCGGCGCGCGCGCTGGTCGCTCATCGCGGCGTGAGCGCTCTGGTCAGCGGACACGCGGGTGCGGTGTGTCTCATCGTCCTTCTCGAGTCCTTCGACGAGCCATCACTTGCGCGCCTTGTCGACACCATTCGAGCCGAGTGCGCGCGCGCGACGGACGACGCCGGCACGTCGCTCGGCGTCGGTCGACCGCACACCGGCGTCGTCGGCATTCGCACGTCGTTCCGCGAGGCGGAGCAGGCGCTGGCGATGGGGCGTCGCGTCCTCGGAGCCGGGCGCGTCGTCAGCTTCGCCGACCTCGGCCTGCACCGGCTGCTGTTTGCGATGGCGCATCAGCCGGAGCTCGCCGACTTTTATGAAGACACGGTGGGGCCGCTTGTCGACTACGACGGGCGGACCGGCGCGGACCTCATGGCGACGCTCGACTTCTTCTTCAACTGCCTGTGCTCACCCACTGAGACCGCGCAGCGGATGCATCTCCATCGCAACACCGTGCTGTACCGGCTGCGGCGCATCGAGGAGATCGGCGGCCTCAAGCTCGATGACGCGGCGACGAGGCTCAACCTGCACCTGTGCCTGCGCATCCGTGACGTGCTGCACGTCAGTGATCAGCGGTCGCTGACGTCGCCGTCGCGCGCGGCAGGCTGACTGCGCCGACCGCAGAATGGCCCGGGTGCGACCGCAGAAAGCGCGCGAACGCGATCCCGGCCCAGATCAGCTCAACCACGCCGAACGGCCACGCGCCGGCCAGGAAGCCGTACGTGCTGGACAGCACGCACCCCACGGAGAACGCGGCGATGAAGCCACGGTGGCGTCCCTCCAGGGCGTACATGACGACCATGAAGGTGACGGCCGCCGCGCCGAACGCGTTCAACATGGCGGGGAGTATGACGCGACACCGGCCTGGGAGCCGCTGCTCAGCTTCGGAGCCGCCAGTGACACCGGGCCGAATCGCGAGATCAACGAGGACTCGTGGCTGACGCTCCCCGCCACGGAGCAGTTCCCAGCCCATCTCTTCGCGGTTGCCGACGGCCTCGGCGGGTATCAGGCAGGCGAGGTGGCGAGCCGAATGGTGGTGACCACGCTG
>JAFALX010000398.1 GCA_019234035.1 Candidatus Dormiibacterota bacterium
TCCTGTTCGTCGATGCCGCGCGACGTGAGGTAAAAGATCTGGTCCTCCCCGACCTTGCTCACGGTCGCCTCGTGCCCGACGGTGACGTCGGGGTTGTCGATGTCCATGTACGGGTAGGTATCGCTGCGCGACTCCTCATCGAGCAGCAGCGCGTCACAGCGGACGTTCACCCTGGAGTCGTGTGCCTTGGGCAGCACCTTGATGTGTCCCCGGTACGAGGTGCGGCCGCTGCCCTTGCTGATCGAGCGCGAGACGATGTTGCTCGTGGTGTTGGGAGCGACGTGGATCGCCTTGGACCCGGCGTCCTGGTGCTGACCGGTGCCGGCGAACGCGGCGCTCATCACCTCTGCGTGTGCATGCTCACCCAAGAGGTACACCGACGGGTACTTCATCGTGACCTTCGAGCCCAAATTCCCGTCGATCCACTCGACGGTTGCGTCCTCGTGCGCGATCGCCCGCTTGGTCACCAGGTTGTAGACGTTGTCCGACCAGTTCTGGATCGTCGTGTAGCGGATCTTCGCGCCCTTGTGCGCGATCAGCTCGACGACTGCTGAATGCAGTGAATCGCTGGAGTAGTTCGGCGCCGTGCAGCCCTCGATGTAGTGAACCGAGGACCCCGCATCCGCGATGATCAGCGTCCGCTCGAACTGGCCCATGTTGTCGCTGTTGATGCGGAAGTACGCCTGCAGCGGGATCTCCACGTTCACGCCCTTGGGCACGTACACGAACGACCCGCCCGACCACACGGCACTGTTCAGCGCCGCGAACTTGTTGTCGTTCGGCGGGATGACGGTGCCGAAGTACTTGCGGAAGAGGTCCTCGTGCTCACGCAACCCGGTGTCGCAGTCGCTGAAGAGGACGCCCTGCTTCTCCAAGTCCTCGCGGATGTTGTGGTAGACGACCTCGGAGTCGTACTGCGCCGACACGCCGGCGAGGAACTTGCGCTCCGCCTCGGGAATGCCCAGGCGGTCGAACGTGTTCTTGATCGACTCGGGGACGTCGTCCCAGGAGCGGCTCAGCTCCTCGACGGGCTTGACGTAGTAGTAGATGTTGTCGAAGTCGATCCCCGAGAGATCGGCGCCCCACGACGGCATCGGCCGCTTCAGGAAGTGATCGAGTGACTTGAGGCGGAACTTAAGCATCCAATCGGGCTCGCCCTTGTGCTGCGAGATGGCGGCGACCACTTCGGGGGACAGGCCCTTCGCCGTGCGGAAGACCGAGATGTCCTCGTCGTGGAAGCCCCACTGGTAGTCCTTGGTCAGGTCATGCGCCTGTACTGCCATTCCTCTTCCTCAAACCCCGGCAGGCTCTGCCACTGCCGTGCCAATAATCGGTTCGTATCCATCGCGCTCGATGCGCTGTGCCAGCTCGTATCCACCGGACGTCACGACGCGGCCCTGGTGCAGCACGTGCACCGCGTCGGGTCGCAGGTACTCGAGGATGCGCGGATAGTGCGTGATCACGAGCACGCCCATGTCCGGGCCTGCCAGCCGCATCACGCCCTCTGCGACCGTGCGCAGCGCGTCGACGTCGAGTCCCGAGTCGGTCTCGTCGAGGATCGCCAGGCGGGGGCGCAGCATCGCCAGCTGCAGGATCTCGCTGCGCTTCTTCTCACCGCCGGAGAACCCGTCGTTGATGTAGCGCGAGCGGAAGCTCTCGTCGATGCGCAGCTCGTCCATCTCCTCCTTGAGGCGGTTGAGGAACTCGCGTGCCTTCATCTCCTTGCCGAGCGAGCGCAGCGCCGCGCGCAGGAAGTTCACCGTCGTCACGCCGGGGATCGCCGTCGGGTACTGGAAGCACAGGAACAGCCCGAGCCGCGCCCGCTCGTCCGGCGTGAGGGCCAGCAGGTCCCGGCCGTCGAAGCTCGCCGACCCACCGGTCACGACGTACTTGGGATGCCCCATCAGCGTGTACGCGAGCGTGCTCTTGCCGGAGCCGTTCGGACCCATGAGCGCATGGATCTCGCCCTGCGCGACGTCGAGGTCGACGCCCCGCAGGATCGGCTTGCTCTCGACCTCGACGCGGAGGTCGCGGACTGCGAGCGTCGCCTGATCGGTCATACCGTCGTGGGCGCCATCTGCGCCATGAGCGACTGATCGGTGATGAGGTCCGCCAGCGTCGTCTGACTCAGGACGCCGTCGATCATCTCCTTGAGCTTTCCCCAGATCCCGCGAGACGCACAGTCGGCCTCGCGCAGGCAGGAGCCGTGGATGTAATCGGCGGCGACGCACTCCACGGGAGCCACCTCGCCCTCGACGACGCGGACGACGTCAAGGACGCTGATCCCCTCCGGCGCCCGCGCCAGCGAGTAGCCGCCGTGGACACCTCGCGTGCTCTGCACGAGGCCGCCGCGGCGCAGCTGCGCCGCCAGCTGCTCCAGGTACGCGACCGGGAGGTGCTCGGTGCGGGCCACCTCGGCGATGCTGAGGGGCTGGTGCCCGTAGTTCCGGGCGAGCTCGGTCATCATGCGCAGCCCGTAGTGGGCCTTCGAGCTCACCCGCATCGAGAACGAGGCTGCTCCGGGAGCGGCCACGGGAAGGGGTGCGAGCGCTGCCGTCTCGTGGGCGGCGTGCTTCGAGGAAATTCCGACTGCCATGGTCAGGATTGTACGTCCGGGAGGGCCCGCGACGCAGACGCAGGGGCTGGGGGACCTCGGGGTTAGAGTTCGGCCACGACACATGTCGTGCTTCCGTGCCCCTTTGGTGCTCGCCCCCGCGTTCGCGATCGGTGCCGTGCTGGCGGCCTGCGGCGCCGCAACCCCCGTCCCCACACCCACGCCGACCCCGCTGCCGACCGCACTCCTGCAGCAGCGATACAGCGCAGCGGCGGCCGCATACGACACCGGCGAGGTTCCCATCGCCACCGCGGAGAGCGAGTTCTGCGATCCGGCCGCCGCCACCGCGGACCTCGGCAGATGCGCGTCCGCCCTGAGCGGCGACCGGCAGGCGACGGTCGTGTTCGACGACGCGATCCGCGGGCTGCGCTTCCCATCGGAGGCACGTGGCGCCGCCAACCAGCTGCTCGACGACGACGCGCGGCTCGAGATGCTCCTGCAGCAGGCGGCGACCGCGCCGAGCCTGACGGCGGTCACGTCGCTCACGCCACAGATCTTCGACGTGCTCTCGACGACCGCTCGCGACGCCGATGCGCTGCGAGCGCTGCTCGGGCTCCCGTCGACGACGGCGCTGCCAAAGCCGACGGTCATCCCGGCGGCGGCGCGCCCGGAGCGCGGTCAGCCGGCGATCGCCACCGTGGGCGCGCGGCGGACCTGATCGACGGCGGCGACGATGACGTCAGCCGCTCTGTCGATGGCGGCCTCGGTCGTCCCGATCCCGGTGGTGCACCGCAGCGCGCATGCCGCAAGCTCAGGGGCGATGCCGATCGCCAGGAGCACGTGTGACGGTGTCGGCGCACCGGTCGAGCAGGCCGACCCCCCCGAGGCCTGCACGCCGCGGGAATCGAGTGCGACGAGGAGCACGTCGGTGCGCGCACCCGGAACCACCACCGTGGCGAACCCCGGAGCTCGGTGGTCGGGGTCGCCGGTGACGATGGCATCGGGAACCCGTTGCGTGACCGAGGCCAGCAACCGAGCGCAGAGCGCCGCCTGCCGCGGCGCCTCGGTGGCACCACGTTGCACGGCCAGGCGGGCGGCGGCACCCAGGCCGACGACGCCCGCAACATTCTCGGTGCCGCTGCGCCGCGTGCGCTCCTGCCCGCCGCCCGTCATCTGGGTGGCGACGAAGACGCCATCGCGGACCCACAGCGCGCCGACTCCCTTGGGCGCGTAGATCTTGTGGCCGACGACGGTCACGAGGTCGACCCCGAGCTCGTCCGGCACCACGCGGACGCGCCCGACGGCCTGCGCCGCGTCGGTGTGCACCAGCGTCCGCGGGTTGCGGCGGTGCACCAGCTCGGCCGTCGCCGCGATGTCCTGCACCGTGCCGGTCTCGTTGTTGACGAGCATGACCGAAACACAGACGGTGTCCGGTCGCACCGCGGCGGCGACCTCCTCCGGATCCACGCGGCAGCCGGCATCGCAGCCCACGACGGTCAGCGACGCGGCGCCCGTCGCCTCGAGGCGTCGCGCCGTGTCGAGGACGGCGTCATGTTCGATCGCGCTCACGACCAGGTGCCTCCCGCGCTCGCCGGCGTAGCGCTGCAGCGTTCCGCGCAACGCCAGGTTGTCCGCCTCGGTCCCCGATCCCGTGAACAGGACCTCGCGCGCGGCGCACTGCAGCGCGCCGGCCAGCGCATCTCGCGCGTCATCCACGGCCGCGCGTGCGACGCGCCCGGCGGCGTGCACCGAAGACGGGTTGCCGTACACGTCGCGGAGATACGGAAGCATCGCCTCGAGCACCGCCGGATGCACCGGCGTGGTCGCCGCATGATCGAGGTAGATGGCCTCCACGACGGCGATCATGCGCCGGGGCGGCCCGTCGGCGGCTGGTGGCCGTTGGCGCTGCTCAGGGGCTACCGCGTGCTCCAAGGGTGGTCGCGTACCACGTTCGTGCGGGTCATCGCGGAGCCCTCCCTAGTGGCGCAGCAAGCGGGGGTCGCCGAATCTCGGGAGCGGCGGGCCTCCCCTCAACGCTGTAGGCCCGCGATGGCAGGCGTATGGAGGCCCGAACGCGTGCCCGTAGCACGTGGTACCGACCGTCCTGCATGCCCGACCAAGAGCCGCCGGCGCGGGGCCGCCGGCCGCGAGACGGCTGCTACAGCGCTGCCAGCTTCGCGCGCACCAGCTCGATCACGCGGTCGGTGAAGTCCTCGGTCAGCGCCTGGCCTCCGAGGTCGGCGGTGCGTGTTCCCTCGCTCACCGCCTCGAACGTCGCGTGCTCGATTGCCGCTGACGCCGCCTGCGCCGTCGCGCCCGGCACGTAGCCGAGGAGCGCACCCGCGGCGAGGATCATCGCCATCGGGTTGGCGATGTGCTTTCCCTGCAATGTCGGCGCCGTGCCGTGCGGGGCCTCGGCCATCACCACGCCCGGCTCGAGGTTGTGGTCGCGGAAGCCCAGCAGCAACGACTCGGAGCCGGCGATGCTGCCGAACAGCTGCAGCACCAGGTCGCTCAGGCAGTCGCCGTCGCGGTTCATGCTGGGGATGACGAGCGGGTCGCCGCCGCGGCTGAAGAGCAGCGCGTAGGTCGCGTCGATCAGCTGCGGGTCGTACACGATGTCGGGATGCCGCACGGCGGCGGCGTCCATCTCCTCCTTGAACATCCCCTCGTAGATGCGCGACACGGTGAACTTCGGGCCGCCGAACACGCGCGCTCCCATCCGCCGAGCCTGCTGAAAGGCGAACTCGGCGACCACGCGAGACGTGGCTCGCGAGATGTGCTCGGTGCGGTACGCGATCTCGTCGTCCCCCTCGGTCTCACGCCACTCGCGCGCGTTGTATGCATCGTCGACGGCCATGCGCACCACGCTGATGGGCGCGCTCACACCGCCGATGGCGGCGACGCCCGGGATCCGCCGGCCGGTGCGCAGGATGACCCGGCCGCCGACGCGCTCGCGCAGCAGAGCGTTGGGGCTCCCGACATCGCCGGGATCGGTCGTCGTGACGGTGGCGGCCTTGAGGCCGAAGCCGAACTCCACCATCGCGTCGGCGGATTCCACGACGACAGCGTTGTTGGTTGCTCGGCGATGGCCGAGCGAGAGGTCGAAGAAGTGCAGGTCGAGATCCACGCCGGTCACGGCCGGGTCGAGCACACGCAGCGACTCCTGCAGGAGCTCCTCGCCCGTCTGGTCCCCCTGGAGGACGGCGATCGACACCGTCATGAGCGCGGACAGTAGACGAACCCCGCCTTTCTATGATCCGCCGCGATGGCGGAACCGGGACGGCGCGCCTCGACGCAGAGCGACCAGCGACCGTGGCTGGTCCTGATCGCGTACACCTGGGACCTGCTGATCGGCATCGTCGCGATCTTCGGCGCGCTCGCCGCGCTCGGCGGCAAGGTCACCGTCGGCTCGCGAAGCGTCACCCTCCCACTGCCGCTGCAGGTGCTGGATACGCTGTCCGCGGCGGCGTTCGCCGCGACGCTCATCGTCGTGGCGACACTGCTCACGCGACGCAACCGCTGGATCCGCTCCGTGCAGATCGCCGTGCTGGCCACTGCCGCCTCCCTGCTGGCCCTCTCCGTCGCGATCGGAGAGCTGCGCGGCGGCATCGCGACGCTGGCGCTGCTGGTGTCGCTCCTGGTCATCCTGCTGCACCTCGCGGTCATCGTCGTGATGACGGAGCGGCGCATCGTCGACTGGTTCATCGAACCGGGGCGACCGGAGCGCTACGTGCTCGGAATGCTTGCCTTCTGGGCGGCGAGCAACCTCGCGCTCCTTCTGGTCGCAGCCTTCGCATGACGCCGGGTGCGTCAGAGATACGTCAGCAGGTCCTCGACGATCTCGACGATCTCATCGCCACGCAGCGGCTTGGCGAGCACCGCCGCCGCGCCCAGCTGCTGCGCGCGCTCCTTGGTGCTGATGTCACCGGGCTCGGTGAGGATGATCACGCCGGCCGGCGGATGCTCGGGGCTGAAGCGCAGCGCCTGGAAGAGCTCGAGGCCGTCTGTGTCGAGCGTGGTGTCGAGGATGAGCACGTCCGGCGAGAACTCGCTCAGCTGTGCGCGGACCTCGCGCACCGCACGCACCCAGCGCACGTCGTGGCCGCTGCTGTTGAAAACGTTCAGCACCGGCTGCGCGACGCTCGCCTGATCCTCGGCGAGCAGGATGCGTGCGCGTTCCGGCGGCATCGCGGATCATGGTAATCAAGCAACTACACTGCACGCAGGCGATGCCGCAGACGCAGCACCGACATCAGAGATCGCGCTTTCGCCTCAGCCGGATCCGAGGGCTCTGGCACCGCGCGGACGCGCGAGCCGCGCAGGCCTTCGAGCCGCAGGAGCCGGACGTGGTCGCCACGCTCATCGACTCCGAGCCCGGCACCGCCATCCTGCGGCGCGGCAACCGCCTGGCCGAGATCATCGCCGCGCACGACAGCGGCCGTGCGGTCGATGCCCCGCGGCGGCCACCGGCCAACCCCGCGTTCGCCGAGGCGGTGTTCGTCGAGCTCATGCGGGCGCATCAGTACCGCCGGGCCTTCGACCTGCTCAGCCCGGACTGCCGCCGCGTCTGGGGCTCTGCCGAGGAGTTCGCGGCCGCCCAGGCGCGCGGGTCGATGAGCCGGCTGCGCGGCGTGCACGTCAGGGCTGTCCGCCACCTGGCCGAGTGGACCGACACCGAGCGCGGGGTGACACACCGGGAGGTGGCGGAGCTGGACGTCGAATACACGATGAGCGGCGCCGAGCCCGCGATCGCTCGCGTCGTGCACCTCGTGGCGGACGCGGGCAAATGGCGCTCGCTGTGTTATCCACAAGGAACGGATCGGTAGCGCACGGTTGGGCTCGCGCTCGTGGATACAATCCGCTGGGTGAACCAGGCTTCCGCCCGTTCCGGACCGCTGGAGCGGACGCGCGCGGAGATCGCATACGCGGAGCGCGCCGCGGCGTTCCGCCGCTCGCGTATCAGCCGGGCGCGGCTGCGCGTCCGCGAGTCCGATGCACTGCTCGACCTGGTCGAGGAGTGCCGTCTCCGCGAGTTCCGCCTGATTCCGCATTCGTTGTGGGGCGCGGTGGTGCGCGCGGTCGGTCAGGTCGATCCCGGCCTGCGCGACGAGCTGGGAATCAACAGGGATCCCGAGCACGTCGCCGACGTGCTCTTCGAGGCACAGGAGCTGCTGCTCGACCGCATGCGCGGCTCCCGGCGGCCCGAGCTCGCGCCGATCATCCAGCTGTTCGGCAACCGCGAGCCGGCCGCAGCGGCGCGCTGAGCGCCGCTCACAGCGTCTCAGGCAGGCTTGACCTGTGACCTGGGACGTCGCCGTCGCCGGCACGCTGCACCGCGACGACATCACGACGCCGCACGGCCGGCGCCAGTCGCTCGGCGGCTCCGCCGCCTACTTCGCGCTCGCCGCGGCGCAGTATGCGCCGGTGCTGGTGAACGGCATCGTCGGCCGCGACACGTCCGACGAGTACGCAGCGATGCTTCGCGGTGCGGCGATCGACCTGAGCGGTGTCGTGGTGAGCGACGGGCCCACCTTCGTCTGGCACGCAGTGCACGACTTCGAGCGCTGGGTGACGTCGAGCGAGTGCGCGGAACCGGGATGCGATGGAGAGTGGCATCCGGCCCTCGACGAGGCCTCACGCGCCGCGCCGGTGCTGTTTCTCGGCAGCATGCATCCGGGCCTGCAGCAGGCGGTGCTCGCCCAGTCGACGGCGCGACTCGTGGGCGCGGACTCCATGACCGTCTTCATGCGCGAGGACCGCGCCGCCGTGCGCGCCGTGGTGGAAGCCGCCGACATCCTCTTTCTCAACGCGGAGGAGGTGGAGATGCTGGCCGGCCGGGACAACTGGTGCGACGCCGCGCGCGAGCTCTGTGGCACCGGACGGCTGCGCGCGGTCGTGATCAAGCAGGGACCGGACGGAGCCGCCTGCGTGACCGGCTCGAACGTCTACGACCTCCCGGCACACCCCGTGGAACGGGTGATCGACCCGACCGGAGCTGGTGACGCGCTCGCCGGCGGCTTTCTCGGCTACTGCGCCCAAGAGGAGGTCGACACGGAGGCGGTGTTCGCTCAAGCGCTGGCCGAGGGGGTTCGCTGCGCGGCCGCCGCCGTGACGACGTTTGGGGCCGACGGCCTGCTCGGCCTGAACGTCAGCCGCTCGTGAGGCCGCTCTCCCGTATGATCCCGGCCACCATGGCCCTACAGCAGCAGCGCACCAACGGCAGCGACCTCGGGACTCCCATCGACCGCAACCTCGCGCTCGAGGTGGTGCGGGTGACCGAGGGGGCGGCGATGTCCGCGGCGCCGTTCATGGGCCGCAACCAGAAGGAGGCGGCCGACAAGGCTGCCGTCGACTCGATGCGCCGCAGCCTCGGGTTCGTCGACATGGATGGCGTGGTGGTCATCGGTGAGGGGGAGAAGGACGAAGCGCCGATGCTCTACATCGGCGAGCGTGTGGGCAACGGCAACCCACCGGACGTCGACGTCGCCGTCGACCCGATCGACGGAACCCGGCTCGTCGCGCGCGGGCTGCCGGGCGGCATCGCCACCGTCGCCCTCGCCGAGCGCGGCTCGATGTTCCACACGCATGTGCCCTACATGCAGAAGCTCATCGTCGGCCCCGAGGCTGCGCACGTCATCGACATCACCGACAGCGTCGCCCACAACCTCAAGCGCATCGCCAAGGCGCTCGATCGGAGCGTCGAGGACGTGACCGTGGTCGTGCTCGACCGCCCCCGCCACGACGACCTGCTGGAGGAGATCCGCAGCGCCGGCGCGCGCGTGAAGCTGATCATGGACGGTGACGTCGCCGCCGGCCTGATGGCGGCGATGGAGCATCGCACCGGCATCGACGTGCTGATGGGTATCGGCGGTGCACCGGAGGCGGTGCTCGCGGCGTGCGCCATCAAGTGCATCGGCGGCGGATTCCACGGCCGCCTGTGGATGCTCCGCGAGCAGGACCGCGGGATCCTCGAAGGCGAGGGCAAGAAGGAGGGCCAGGTCCTCGAGCTCGACGACCTCGTGGCGGGCGACAACGTGTTCTTCGCCGCAACGGGGATCACCGACGGTGAGCTGCTGCGGGGCGTGCGCTTCCTGAGCGACGAGCGCGTGCACACCCAGAGCATCGTCATGCGCTCGTTCTCCGGAACCACGCGGTACATCGACGCCGAGCACCGCCTGGAGAAGCTGCGCCTGCGTCGCGCGACTGGCGAGATCGAGCCGCGGCTCTGATCCCGGGCGGATACCGCGCGCGCCGGTTCGGCGCGCACGGGCGTGTCAGAATCGTTTGGGACCCACCGAATGAAGGCTAAGTTCCGTCCCAGTCAGAGCCTCGTGCTCTGGTTCACGCCTGGGCTGCACGTCAAGCGATGGCTGCTGCTGCTCTTCGCGAGCATCGTCATCCTGAGCTTGGGATTCGGCTACGTGCTGCGCGACGTGTACCGATCCGACGTGCGATTTCCGGAGTGGGTGCAGCTCGCGACACTGCAGTTC
>JAFALX010000169.1 GCA_019234035.1 Candidatus Dormiibacterota bacterium
GGCATTCGCTGACGATCATCGAGGACGCAGCGCAGGCGCACGGCGCCGCCCACGGCGGCCGCCGCGCCGGCAGCACCGGGCTCGGCGGCTTCTCGTTCTACGCGACCAAGAACGTCACGAGCGGCGAGGGTGGCGTGATCACCCCGAACGACGACGCCTATGCCGACGCGCTTCGCGTGCTGCGCAACCAGGGGATGCGGCGCCGGTATGAACACGTCATGATTGGCGAGAACCTGCGGATGACCGAGGTCGCGGCGGCGATCGCGATCCCGCAGATGGAGCGCCTGGACGAGATCAACGCCGCACGCCGTCGCAACGCCGAACGGCTCACCGCATTGCTTGCCGGTGAGGAGCGCCTCACCCTCCCGTGTGCGCCACCCTCACACCGCCACGCGTGGCATCAGTACACCGTCCTGCTCGCCACGGACGTCGACCGCGACGCGGTGGTGGCCCACATGGACGACGCCGGCATCGAGTGCGGCGTGTACTACCCCCGCCTGGTCTGGGACCACGAGGCGTACCGGCGCAACACGTCGGTCGTGACCGCACCCGCTCCCGTCGCCGAGGCTGCGGCACGGCGCTGCCTGTCACTCCCGGTGCACCCCGGGCTCGACGACGGCGACATCGACCGCATCGCCAGAGAACTGCGCGGAGCGCTCCGCTGAAGGGGAGTTCCTAGGGTGGTGCGTTCAATCACTCGGTAGGGAGAGGGCGGCCTCGAGCAACTCGGGCCCCTGATCCTCCGGTCCGACGAGCGCGAGGCGTACCTCGGGTACCCCCGCGGTGATGCGCTGGGCGACCTCGTGCACCTGCTGCGGCGTCACCTTCGAGATGGCTTCGGCCCGCTGATCCGGCGTCTCCAGCGGCAGCCCGGCGCGCCACCGCGTGCCGAAGAACCGCGCGCTGGCCATTGCCGTCTCGGTCGAGCGCAGCAGCCGGCCGATCATCGACGACTTGGCCACGGCCAGCTCGTCATCGCTGACGGGCCCGGCGGCCAGCTTGCGCAGCTCCTGGAAGGAGAGCTCGATCGCCCTGCGCGCGTCCTTCGGGCGCGTCGCCGTCGAGATGGCGAAGAGCCCGGTGTCGTCGAAGGCCTCGTGGGTCGCGTAGATGCTGTAGGCGAGGCCGTTGCGCTCGCGCACGGTCTGGAACAGGCGCGACGACATGCCGCCGCCGAGGATGTGAGCGAACACCGACAGCGCCGTGCGCTGGGGGTCGAGGGCGGAGATTCCCGGCATCGCGAAGAGCATCCGCGTCTGCGGCTCCTGGTTGGGCCTGACGTCGGCGACGTAGCGCTCGCCCTGGCCCCACACGGCTTTGGCCCTGGGCTTCGGCGTCGCGTGCGGGATGTCGGCCAGCAACCGGGCCGCATCCTCGGGCTGGAGCGTGCTCCCGCCGGCGATCACGAGGCACATGGATCTCGGCGCGTAGAACGAGGCGTGGTAGTCGACCAGCTGCTCACGCGTCGCCTTCTCGATGACCTCGGGGAACCCCGCCGCCGACCACGACATCGACTGCTCGCCGCCGAAGGCGACAGTCCCGATGCGGTCGAAGATCCAGCCGTCCGGATCGGCGAGGCGCATCGACAGCTCCTGCAACACGACGTTGCGCTCCCGGTCCACCTCCTCGGCCACGAAGAGCGGGTGACTGAGCATGTCGGTGATGACATCGGCCAGCTCGGCCATCGCCGTCGCAGGTCCCTCGGTGAAGTACGCCACCTCCTCGGTGTCGGTGTACGCGTTGGTCGACGCGCCGAGCCGGTCGATCTCCTCGGAGATGCTCTTGGTGGTCGGGCGGCTGGTCGTCCCTTTGAAGAACATGTGCTCGAGGTAGTGCGCAAGTCCCGACGTGTCCTTGGACTCGTCACGCGATCCCGCGCGCACGATGAGAAAGACGCCGACGTTGCGGCTCGGCGTGGGCGCGTTCAGCAGTGAGACGCCGTTGGGAAGCGTTGTCAGGGTCGGCTGGTAGATCTCCGTTGCCATGTCCTCAGTTCGTGCCCGCCTCCCATGAGTTCAGGTACCGCTGCTGCTCCTCGGTGAGTGCGTCGATGTTGACGCCCATCGCCCGCAGCTTCAGCCGCGCCACCTCCCGGTCGATGTCGACCGGCACGTCGTGCACCGCGACCGCGAGCGTCTCGTGGTTCTTGGCCGCGTACTCGGCGCACAGCGCCTGGTTGGCAAAGCTCATGTCCATCACCGCAGCCGGATGG
>JAFALX010000224.1 GCA_019234035.1 Candidatus Dormiibacterota bacterium
CCTCCTGAGCTGCGGTCGTATCACGACGACGAATGGGGGCATCCGGCTGCGGACGAGGCCCGCATATACGAGAACCTGTGCCTCGAGGGATTCCAGGCCGGCCTGTCGTGGCTCACCGTTCTTCGCAAGCGCGAGGGATTCCGCGCCGCCTTCTCGAACTTCGATCCTGAGAAGGTCGCTCGCTACACCGACGCCCATGTCGAACGCCTGCTCGCTGACACGCGAATCATCCGCAACCGCGCGAAGATCAACGCGACGGTCACCAACGCACGGGCGACGCTGGCCCTACGTGAAACAGGAACGTCACTCGCCGTCGTCGTGTGGCAGCACCGCCCGGCACGCGAGCATGCTCCTGGGGCGTTTCCTGATCTGCCTGCAACGACGCCCGAGTCCGACGCACTGTCGAAGGAGTTGCGGCGTCGCGGCTTCGCGTTCCTCGGCCCGACGACGGTGTATGCATCCATGCAGTCGCTAGGTGTGGTGAACGACCACCTGCGGCACTGCCACTGGCGTGCGGTCGTCGAGACGGAACGAGCTCGTTTTGTTGTGCCGGCCTAGAGCACTGTCGGCGCGTCGTAACGGGTGCGTGTTTCGTCGTCACTGCACCACGTTAGGTGCTGCCGTACGCTCGTCGCGTGGTCGGGTTGCTCGGCGGTGACATCCCGGAAGGAAGCCCTGGAAGAACGCTGGGAAGAAGACTGGGGTCGGCGAACCGCACATGAGCAAGGCGAGCGCTTCGGTACGGATCAGAGCTGTCGGCCTGATAGTCTTCACTGTCCTTGGTGCCGCAGTTTTCGCGTCTCGGACAGAGCATGTCTCTGCCAACAATCCGCTCGGCCTCACCGGGCTGCAGGCCATGTCCTGTCCCACAGCTGACTACTGCGTTGCCGTCGGCGCGAGCGGAACTGCGGTGCTCCTTGGCGGTGTGTGGTGGCTTGGAGAGCCCGCTCTCGCGGGGCTGAATCCTCCGGCGCAGGATGCCACGTCGATGCTTCTAGAGAGCGTCTCGTGCGCGGCGGTCGGTTCATGCGTCGCCGTCGGCAACTACGGCGACACAACACATCGGGAGCAAGGGCTGATCGAGACTCTCGACGACGGGGTGTGGACCGCAACGACCGCACCGTTGTCCGGCCTTTCGCCTCCTGCTGATGGCACCTATGCCGAGCTGGGAGCGGTCTCGTGTCCGACGGACGGCAGCTGCATCGCAGTCGGCGCGTACGACACTTCCGCCCTGATAGAGACACTGTCCGGGGGCTCGTGGTCCGCGACAACCGCGCCCGTCGCGGGGTTGTCGCCGGCTTGGACGGGTGGGTCCGAGTTGCGCAATCTGTCGTGCCCTGCAGCCGGTTCGTGTGTCGCAGTCGGTTATTACGGGGACTCGAGTGGGACCGATGGCTTGATCGAGACGCTGTCCGCAGGGACGTGGACTGCAACAACGGCGCCGCTGGCAGGATTGTCACCTCCTGCCACGAGCAGCGCGTCCACCGCGCGACCCCTATCGATCTCCTGCGCAGCGGTCGGATCCTGCGTGGCAATCGGGACATACACCGACACCTCCGGTTTCCGACAAGGGCTGTTTGAGACGCTGTCGGCGGGAACGTGGACAGCGACAACCGCACCTACGACGGGGGTTTCGCCGGGCTCGAACCCGTACGCGTGGCTGCAGGACATTTCGTGCCCGACCGCAGGGTCCTGTGTCGCGGTCGGTTCGTCGGCAGGCGGCTTGATCGAGACGCTCTCCGCCGGGACGTGGACAGCGACGCCGGCTCCTCTGGCCGGGCTTTCCCCAGCTCCGAGTGGCTGGTCGCAGCTGAACGCAGTGTCATGCCCGGCAGCCGGGGAGTGTGTCGCGGTCGGTTTGTATGCCACCCCCTCATCGAATCCCGACGGACTCGGGCCCGCCGACGGCCTGATCGAGACGTTGTCCGGCGGGACGTGGGCGGCCACCGCGTCGCCGGTTTCCGGCCTGTCACCGGCGCCAAACCCGCAACCCAGCAATGCTCTCTCGGCTGTCGTGTGCCACGCGGCCGGTACATGTGTGGCGGTCGGCACCTACTCCGCGGCCAGCGGATTCATGAACCCCGGACTCATCGAGATGCTCAGCGGGGGAACCTGGGCGGCTACGACCGGAAGCGCGTCAACAACGTGTAGTGGCGCGGCAAATGCACCCGGAGCAGTGAGCACTCAGCAGTACCAGCTGACCGCGTCGGATGGTGTCACCTGGCAACCACTGGACCTCACCAAGCTGTGTCTCACGCTCGCGCCCACCAGGGCCGAATCCATCCTCCTCATGGGCAATGCCGATCTCTGGACGGGGGTTACCGGCATCAACCAGGACCTCGGCATCGCAGTCTCTGCCGACGGCAGCGCCCCGCAGCTGGTGAGCTGGAAAGAGTCGGGTGGTACGGCTGGGACCTTCTCGCCGAACGCCGCCTACGTCCAGTGGCTGTATGGACTGAGTCCGGGCCACGTGTATGCCGTATCGCTCGATTGGAAAACGAACCGCAACGAGTCGGCTGGAACCATCTACGCAGGCGCGGGCCCGATCAACGGGGCCTTTTCGCCAACGAGCCTGGTCGCGCAACCGTTCCCGAACGGACCGCCGAACTTCGCCGCGATCACGACGCAACCGACGCTGACCAACTCAGACGGAGCCACGTGGCAGACCCTGGATCCCGGCCTGAACACCACATTGACGCCCGCGTCCACGTCGACGGCGATCCTCGGCGTCAATGCAGATCTGTGGACGAGTGCAACCGGGTACAACCAGGACATCGGCATCTTCGTGTCCGACAACGGTGATCCGGATCAGCTCGTGGCTTGGAAGGAATCCGGCGGGGTTGCGACGTTCTCGCCGAACGCTGCCTTTGCGACAGCGACGTACCCGATGAACGCCGGTCACGCGTACGAGTTCACGGTCAAGTGGAAAACAAATGTCGACACGCACGGCAACGGCGCCACGATCTGGGCCGGTGCCGGCCCCAACGGCGGACCGTTTTCACCGACCGATCTGCTCGCGGAAACCGTTCCGGTAGGAAGCACGCCGCAGTCAGCGGCCATCGTGAGTCAGCCGCAGCTGACGAGCTCCGACGGCACCACGTGGCAGCCGATGGATCCCGCTCTGAGCCTCAGCGTGTCGGCGGTGGCGTCCGCCGTGGCCCTCGTCGGTGCCAATGCAGATCTCTGGACCAACACATCGGGCTACAACCAGGACATCGGCATCTTCGTGTCCGACAACGGCGGTGCGGCTCAGCTCGTCGCGTGGAAGGAGTCTGGTGGGTTTGCCGGTACGTTCAGCCCCAACGCCGCTTTCGTGCACACCGGGTACGTGTTCGTGCCCGGTCACACGTACGTGTTCACGGCGAAATGGAAAACCAACCGAAGCGCCCCTGGCGCGACGGTCTATGCCGGCGCCGGGCCCATCGCCAGCCAGTTCTCGCCAACGCGCCTGACGCTCGAGTACCTGTAACCGACCCTATAAGTACAGCGCCCCAGCCATCCGGCGGGTACAGTCCACTAACACGATGAGAGCGGCGGTCGTTGATCAGTTCGGTCCACCCGACGTCGTCCACATCGAGGGCATCGAGCCACCCGATCCGAAGGCGGACGAGCTCCTCATCCGGGTCGTCCACGCGACGCTGAATCGCACCGATACCGGGTTCCGGTCGGGCACGCCGCTGTTGGCGCGACCGGCGATGGGGGTTCTCCGCCCGCGGTGGCGGGTGCTCGGCACCGAGTTCTGCGGCGAGGTGGCGGGTACCGGCAGTGCCGTCACCGGGTTTCGCAACGGTGACGCGGTGTTCGGCATCAACCCGTGGCGGTTCGGCACACATGCCGAGTACGTCTGCGTTCCGGCCGCGGGGACCGTCGCCCCCAAGCCTGAGGCACTGAACAACGAGGAGGCGGCCGCGGTGTGCGACGGCGGCCTGCTCGCATTGATGAACCTCCGCGACGCGCGTCTCGGCGCCGGCCAGCGCGTCGTGGTGTACGGCGCGTCGGGGGCCATTGGCTCCGCGGGCGTGCAGATTGCCAAGAACCTGCGCGCGACCGTCACCGCTGTGACGAGTACGGCCAATGTGGATCTCGTGCGAGGGCTCGAGCCGGACGAGGTGATCGACTACGAGCAGACCGACTTCACGAAGAATCGCGAGGCGTACGACGTCATCTTCGACGCGGTGGGCAAGCTGTCGTTTGCGCGGTGCCGTCCAGCGCTCAAGCCGGGCGGCCGGCACGTCCCGACCGACGGCGTGCGGAACATGCTGCTTGCCGCCTCACACCTCGCGGTCGGCGGGCGCAGGGCGGTGATGGCGCTGCCGCCGCGATACCGCAAGCAGGACGTCCTCTTTCTCAAGCAGCTCATAGATGCCGGCCGCTTTCGGCCGCTGATCGACCGCGTGTATGCCCTCGATGACATCGTCGCGGCGCACCGCTACGTCGACACGGGGCAGAAACTCGGCAACGTCGTCATCTCGGTCGCCGCTCCACCGGTGTCCTGATCACCGCACCACTACGCGACCGGTCGGTACACCAGGTGCACCACGCCACTCGTGTAGCTGTCGGCGCTCAGCAGTGAGAGCTTGGTCTCCGGGGTTCCGTCGGGAAACAGGCGCGTGCCGGCGCCGAGCGCGATCGGAAACACGAACAGGTGCAGCTCGTCGACGAGGCCATCGGCGATCAGCGCCCGGACGAGCGTCCCGCGGCCGCTGACGTACAGGTTCTTCGCCGTGTGCTCCTTGAGATCGCGGATGGTGCCGGCGTCGTACGCGCCGACGAACGTCGTGTTGCTCCAGATCGAGTCCGTCATCGTCGCCGACACCACGTACTTCGGAGAGTCGTTGAAGAAGGGCGCACCAGGATCCTGCTCGGGCGTGCGCGACGACCACGCCGGCGCGAATTCGAGATACGTCTGACGGCCGAGCAGCAGCGCCTCGCTCGATCCGATGATGCTGCCGATGTCCGTGCCGGTCCGCTCGTCGAACGGGAACTGGAATGTCCAGACCGGCTTCTCGATGACGCCATCGAGCGAGATGAACTCGTGGACGAGGATCTTGCCCATGGAATGTCCCTCCGTTCGCGGATTGTCGTTGCGTGCGGCCCGTGCTCGCGTGTTCGGCACCAGATGGAGAGACGCCGGCGAGCGCCGCGAATCATCGGTCAGGCGGACAAAAGCTTGTGCAGCGTGCGCGCGGTGTTCGCGTTGCGGATCGTCATCCGCTTGTAGAGCGCGCTACCCACCAGCCGTGTCTCGCGGCTGCGGCCCGCGTTGACGCGGTCGATGCGCCAGAGCAGCGCTCCCGGTGTGTAGCGGACGTCGTCCACCTCGGGGTTGCGCGGGATCCGTTCCAGCACGCCGGGGTCATCCACGTCCGGCCACAGGAACAGCACGTCGGTCCTGACGGTGGCGTCCGTCACCCATGACGTCGGGAGTGCCTGGACGACCGATCGCACCGCCGCGTCGTCGAGCACCAGCACGCTGACCGGGAGCCCGGTGTCCCTCTCGATGGCCGGCTCGATCGTGGCGCCGAGCTGTGCCACCGGCGTCGGCCGCGCGGAGAAGATGACATTGCCCGAGTTGAGGTACGTGCGCACGTCCTCGAACCCGAGCCCACGGAATGTCTCCGCCAGCGCGGCCATGGACACGATGCCCTTGCCGCCCACGTTGACACCACGCAGCAGCGCAACGTAGCGAGTGCGCGGTGCGGGGCGTCGCGCTGCCGGCACCCCGCCGTTGCGACCTCTGTCAGGCGCCCGCTGCGGCCGCGGCGGCAGCAGGTGCCGGCGCCCCGTTGGCTCCGGGAGGCGGCCCCATCATCGATAGCATCTGCTGGAACTGCTCATGGTTCGGTGCCGGCATGTGCTCGGCGTCGGGCAGCGCACGCACGATGCCGAGGAAGGTCTCGCAGGTGCCCCGTGCCGCCGGCAGGTGCGACGACATGATCATGGCCGGCGCCAGACGGCGCACGCCGTCGAGCACCGCGTCCCACTTGTCGCGATCGACGAGCTGGGTCCACGGCGAGTCCATCGTCAGCCACGCCGTCATGCCCTGGCGCACCACGTCGGGCGCGATCTCGGCGCAATCAGTCGTCACCTCGGGCAGGATCGCGCCGAAGCTGTCGACCGAGAACAGGGTTCCCGTCTTCTCGTCGACAAGGCCCGTCGACACGGGGTTGTCGAAGGTCGGCGGCGCGACCGCGCGCAGCGTGCGGTCGCCCACATCGAGGCGATCGTCTAACCGCATGGCGTGGACCCGGTCGAGCGGCACAGGCCACCACGACGCCATGCGCAGCGCCGAGAACGCGTGGGTCGCGAGCCTCGCCTGGGGTGCGAGCTCCATCACCTTCGGCAGGCTTCCGGTGTGATCCATGTCGTCGTGGGTGAGCCAGATCCAGCGCAGGTCGCGCAGCGGGACGATCGACTCCACGGCGGCGATGAAGTGCGCGCTCTCGTCGGGGTCCAGCGGCGAGCCGGCCAGACCGGTGTCGATCAGGACCGGCTCGTCGGACCTGATGAGGTACGAGTTGATGACGAGGTTGCCCATGCCCGGAATCGGCAGGTGCGTGGGCAGCACATACACATCTGGAGATGCTTGATACGGCTCGTCCATCGAGGCCCCTCTCTTCGCGTGCCGCGGCACGCCTCGGTACTACAGCGACGCGCAGGGTACCCCTCTGAGAAGCCGTTGTCCACAGACGGCCACCGCGCCGTGCGGGGCTCGAACCGGGGCTAGCCGGCGAGCAGCAGACCGAAGCGCTCCGCGCTGTCGGTGAACCAGGCGACCGGTTCGATGCCCTCCGACTGCAGCGCGGCTTCGAGCGTGTCCCGCGTGTGCTTCACGCACACCTCCGTTCGCAGCGTCTCGCCCTGCTCGAACCGCGCGGTGAGGTCCGCCGCAGGGATCGTCACCGTCTGTGCCCGCTCCGCCCGGAGGTGCATCTCGATGCGATGCTCGGCGTCGTTCCACCGGACCTCGTGCGCGAACGACTGGAGATCGAAGTCGGCACCGAGCTCGGCGTTGATGCGCGCCAGCACGTTGCGGTTGAACTCCGCGGTGACGCCGCGTGAGTCGTCGTACGCGGCGATGAGGTCGGCCTCGCTCTTCACGAGGTCGGCGCCGATCAGGAAGTGATCACCGGGCCGCAGGAGCCGCCGCACCTCGGCGAGGAAGTGGTGGGCGTCGTCTCCGTCGAAGTTGCCGATGGTGCTGCCGAGGAAGACGATCAGCTGCCGCCCGAACCTCGGGATCTGCGAGAGATGGTGATCGAATTCACCGGTGACGCAGTACAGCGTGAGGTCGTCGAACTCCTCGCTCAGCTCCGACGCCGACCGCCGCAGCGTCGCCTCGCTGATGTCGAACGGCACAAACGTCCACAGCGAGCCCATGCCCTTCGCCGCGCGAATGAGCACCCGCGACTTGGTGCACGTCCCCGCGCCGAGCTCGACGATCGAGGCCGGGCGCACCATCTCCATGATGGCGCGCGCGTGCTGCTGCAGGATGCCCATCTCGGTGCGCGTCTGGTAGTACTCGGGTAGGGTGGTGATCTCGTCGAAGAGCTCGCAGCCACGGTCGTCATAGAACCAGCGCGGCTGCAGGAACTTCGGGCTGGCGCTCAACCCGCGCTGCACGTCCTCGATGAGCTGCCCGCGCGAGTCGCGGCCCAGCGTGTGCACTGCGATGGTGATGGGGGCGAGGCTCACCATGGTCGGTCCTCCGGAGTGCGCCGGTTCAGGCGTCCCGCGCCAGGCGCAGGCCGCTGAAGGCCCATCGGGCCGACGGCGGGAAGAAGTTGCGGTAGGTGGGCCGGGTGTGGCCCGGAGGTGTCACGCAGGCGCCGCCGCGCAGCACGAACTGGTTGACCATGAACTTGCCGTTGTACTCGCCGACGGCGCCGGCCGCGGGGTGGAACCCCGGGTACGGCGAGTAGGGGCTGGCCGTCCATTCCCAGACGTCGCCGGGTGAGCCGCCCGCTCCATCGACCGAGCGCGGATGCAGGCGCAGCGCGTGTGTCTGAGCAGCCGGGGGGAGCGTGTCGTGCACCGTCTCCCACTCCGCCTCGAGCGGCAGGCGCGCGCCTGTCCAGCGAGCGAACGCGTCGGCCTCGTACCAGCTGATGTGACAGACCGGCTCCTCCGGGACGACAGCGCGAACGCCGTTCAGCGTGAAGATCGACCATCCGTCTCCTTCCCCCTGGGTCCAGTACAGCGGCGACGACCACTCGCCCTGCGTCACCGTCGCCCAGCCGTCCGACATCCACAGCTCCGGACGCCGGTACCCGCCGTCCATCATGAACTCCAGCCACTCCCCGCACAGCACGGGACGGTCCGCGATGAGGAACGGCTGCAGCAGCTCGCGATGGCGTGGGCCCTCGTTGTCGAAGGCGAAGCCGGCGCCATCGTGGCCGATGTCGACGAGGCCGCCCGGATGGTGGATCCATTGCGCAGCGCGCGCGCTGCCGGCGCGTGCATCGGTCTCACCGCGGTACGTGAGCCGCATGGGGTTGCACCACAGTACGTGCTTGATGTCCATCAGGATCAATTCCTGGTGCTGCTGCTCGTGGTTCAGGCCCAGCTCCGCAATGCCCGCGACGTCCGCCGCGCGAGACGACGACAGCAGCTCGCACATGATGTCGTCGGTGCGGCGCCGGTACGCCGCGATCTCCGCGATCCCGGGCCTCGTGATCAGCCCGCGCTGCGGGCGGGAGTGCCGCGGTCCGACGCTCTCGTAGTACGAGTTGAACAGGTAGCGATACTCGGGATGAAACGGCTGGAACCCGGGCTGGTTCGGGCCCAGCACGAACTCCTCCCAGAACCACGTGGTATGTGCGCGGTGCCACTTGGTGGGGCTGACATCGGGCATCGTCTGCACGGTCTGGTCCTCGGCAGACAGCGGCTCGGCGAGGCTCTCCGTGTCGTCGCGCACCTCGAGGTAGCGATCCGCCGACGGGACCGGCCCGGGTTGATACCGCGCCCACACCCCCTGAGTTTGAACGGCCATCTCGTCAATCCTCTTGGGGCACCGGATAACACCCGGGGTTAGTATGCGCGATATACCCGGGACGCACCCTGGCCGGCGCACAAAACGCGAGGCCGGCTCGGAGGTTTGGCGCGCTTCGGGCACGTGCTGACGGCGGGGCACGGCGTCGGCTACCTGACCGCTCGCTGGCAGGAGCCGCGAGCGCCAGAGCGCTCGTCACAGGAGGAGCGACATGGCCGAGGAGCTCGACGATCAGACGGCGGCAGAGGTCGGCCACGCCTTGGTGCGCTGGCTCATCAACGAGGATCCGGGCGGCATCGGCAACTTTCTGCCCGACTTCGCCGCGGCGTCGGTGGACGATGCCAAGGCGGCGCGCATCGGTTCGACGGTCATCGACCTGCTGCAGCGCATCGACGTCGCCTGACTCACCTGCGGCGTGAAGGGCCGCGCGTCGTAGTCGAACAGCGACATCGGCGGGGTGCCGTGCGCTCGTCTACGGGTGGTGCGGCGCAGGCGGCGCGCCGGCGAGCTCGAACAGCAGGTCGTCGATGTAGCACCAGTACCACTCCTCGCCCGGCTCGTACGAGCGGATTATCGGGTGCTTGACGGAGTGGTAGTGCGCTGTCGCGTGACGGCGCGGCGACTGGTCGCAGCAACCCACGTGGCCGCACTCCTGGCAGACACGGAGGTGCAGCCAGTCCTGGTCGCCTTTTGCAAGGCAGTCCTCACACCCCCACGACGAGGGCGTGGTCTCGACGATCTGGTCCAGATGTGTGCACTGGTCGCTCATTCGCGAGCCTCCGCTTCCTTGGTTTTCGGGGGATTATCGGTTCAGCTTACCCATCGTAAGCAGCCGCAAAAACTCGTCAGTCCTTGTCGGTCGCGGGCACCGCGCCCTCGTGGCTCGGATGCACGTGATGCTGGCCGTCGCGCGCCGCGCGGCGACGCAGTGTCGTCTCGCGAAGCCCGTCGAACTCCGGACCCGGCTGCCGGTGCGGCGGCCGCTCCGGAGGGATCACCCGGCGCGCTCCGCTCCGCGGACCCGACCACGCTGCCTGCGGCGCGTCGATGAGTCGCGCCAGTCCGTACGCCGCGGCCTCGTAGTTCACGCGCCAGCCGCGAAAGTTCACCCACGCGTCGTCCAGGTCACGCTCGGGCTTCCACCCCGACTCCGTAAGCCACTCGACCCCCTCATCGAACTCGGCCCGCGTCAGTGAGACCGGGGCGTCGGGCTTGGGGTCGGGATTGAACGGGATTTCGAGCGACGCTGCCACCGTGCGCAGGCTCACGATCCCCGTGCGCATCAGCCACCGCGCCGTCGGCGGAGCGGTGAGCGGGCTCAGGGAGAGATGCAGTGCCGCGGCGTCGAGCATGGCCAGCAGCCCGATCACCCACGAGCGCAGTGGCGAAGGGGAGCGGATGTACACCAGCACGCGATACGTCGTGTGACTCTCAGACACCTCTGCGGCCCACTCAGCCCAGCGCTGATACAACGTCTCGAGCGCGGCGGTGTTGTCGATCAGCTCCTGGCGCGCCAGGATCTCGGGCCCCCACGCCGGCGACCCGCCCAGTGCGTCGAGCAGTGTCACGAGCGTCTCACGGCGCGTGTAGATGTTGTAGACGACGGGAAGGAAGGCAATCATCAGCGACACCACGCCCAATCCGGCCGCGGCGGCGCCCAGCGTGAGAAAGAGCGGCGCGGCGCCAACCGGATTCTCGAAGCCCAGCGTGAACATGCTGGACCCGGACAGCCGCAGCGCGTCGAAGAACGTCGACGCGGGTGCGAGGAACACCCACATCAGCAGCGCGAAGCTCAGCCACACCATGAGCAGCCAGACGATGAGCATCGCGAGCAGCCAGCCCGGACCACAGTACGAGAGGACCGTGTCGCGCCGCTCGTAGGTGGGCATGCGATCGGCGATCACACGAAACCCGACGCGAAGCGCGCTCGCCACGTGCGTCCCGACGAACGCCTTCGTGCCGCGGGGCAGCACCAGCGCGTCGAAGACGCTGACGAACGTGGCGAAGAAGAGCAGCACGCCTGCGGCGAACGCCAGCCACTTCAGCGCGTCCACGGCCGCCTATCCCCCAGAGAGAGTCGGTCTCACGCTGCGCTGCGCCACCAACACCTTGTCTCGTCCGTCCCCGCTTCGCCGGCTGACCGACGGAGCGCCGAGCCCCGCCGTCCTGGGCTGATGGTCGCACAGCCATGGGCGTGCCCGACCCGATTCGAAGCCCGATGACGCTGCGCTCATATCATGGGGCCGTGTCTCGAGCGCGGGCCACGCATGGCCGAGCAGCGCCCACCAACAACGGTGAGCCGGCCGTCGCGTGTCCCCTCTATCAGGAGAGCGTCGAGCTGATCGGCAGCCGCTGGACCGGCGCAATCCTCTGGGTGCTCATGTCTGGACCGATGCGCTTCAGCGCCCTCGTCGAGGCGGTGCCGGGAATGTCGGACCGGTTGTGCTGCAATCGTCTGCGTGAGCTCGAGGCGGCGGGGCTGATCGATCGCCGCATCATGACCAGGCCTCAGCCTGGGGTCGAGTACCGGCTGACCCGCGCCGGCCGCGACCTCGAGGCTGCGCTCACCGCGCTCGGGCAATGGGGTCATCGCTGGCTCGGCGCGCATCCGAGTGACCGCGGCGCGTATCACCTGCCGCAACTGCAACGACGGTAGGACGCTGTCCGCGGCGAGGTCAAGCGACCGGCGACACCTTCACGACGTCTGCCGCGATCCGGCGAATCCGCCGGACGTCACCGATGCCATCGATCTCTCTGATCCTGCCTCCGGCGACCACGAACCCCAGCACCGCGACGTAGTTGCCGTGCAGCGTGACGACGACTCCGGGCAGTCCGTTGACGAGCACCGGGTGGAGCACCGAGGCCGGATCGGCACCGCTGAGCGCGGATGTCGCCACCGCGTGTGCGCCGCGAATCGGCGGGGTGGGGGCAACGCCGCGGCCGAAGTCGGCGCGCAGCACGGCGTCGGGATCGAGTAGCGACACGAGCCCCTCGAAGTCGCCCTTCCGAGCGGCGGCGAAGAACGCGTCGACCACCGTGCGCTGCTGGCGGACGTCGGTGTCCGGCGCGCGAAGATCGGCGCCCTGGACGCGGCGGCGCGCCCGGCTGGCCAGCTGCCGCGCCGCCGCCGGTGTCCGCTCTACCAGCGGCGCAATGTCCTCGAACGGCAGCTGAAACGAGTCGTGCAACACGAAGGCGAGGCGCTCGGCCGGGGTGAGCGTGTCGAGCACGATGAGCAGCGCGAGCCCGACCGAGTCGGCGAGCAGCGCCTGTTCCTCCGGCTGCTCGCCGGTGTCGGCGGTGATCACGGGGTCGGGCAGGTGCACGCCGAACTCCTCCTCGCGGCGCGCTTTGCGTGCGCGCAAGGCATTGAGGCACACGCGGGCGACGATCGTCGTCAGCCACGCACCCATGTCGTCGACGCCGTCGGCGCCGGCACGGCTGACCCGCAGCCAGGCATCCTGCACCGCGTCGTCGGCCTCGGCCGGCGAGCCCAGCATCCGGTAGGCCACCGCCCGCAGATGGGCCCGGTGCTCCTCGAAGCGCTCCGCCAGCCACTCGTTCTCAACCATCGGTCACATCCTCCCATTGCCAGGTGTCTATTATATGAGGCCTCACAAAGACGACCCCACACACACCAGTGATGTGACAAAGGAGACACCATGCAGGCTCGGATGGAGCACCCCGTGATGATCATACCTGGCGCATTCGATGCGCTACTGGCGCTCGGGAAGGCAGGGGCAAGCGGCGGCCTGCCGCAGACGACGATCAACCTCGTGCTGCTGCGGGCCAGCCAGATCAACGGGTGTAGTGTGTGCGCGCACATGCATGCCCGCGACGCCAGGAAGGCCGGCGA
>JAFALX010000231.1 GCA_019234035.1 Candidatus Dormiibacterota bacterium
GCACGTACCAGAGCGCGGGCAACGGCACGCTGACGGGCACGATCTCGGTGGGAGTCGGCGTCGGGGGTGCGCAGCAGACGACGTACAGCATCTTCCGCTCGATGATCGGCGGCTCATCATCCATGACGGTCCGTGCCGATGGCTCAGGCTCGTTCACCTTCACGGAGTGGGGCAGCGACGAGGTTCGCGGCGACACCGGCAGCGCCGCGAGCATCAGCGGGACCGTCACCTGGACCTGCGGTTGAGCGGTTCAGGCGCGTCAGCGCCCGATGTCCTTGAGCGCGAAGCGCACGGCGCTTCCGCTGAGCGCGACCGCGGCTGTCGCCAGCAGGCCGAGAATCACCGATAGCTGCAGCCCATGCAGCAGCGGTGACCCGTAGTAGTAGAAGGGTGACAGCCGCAGGATCGCGTCCGGCCAGTTCAGCTCCGGCCCCACGAAGCTGAGCAGGAACCACGCCGCGAGCAGCAGGCTCAGCAGGCCAGTGTCGGCTGACGTCTTCAGCCAGCCCGCGCCGAGATAGCCGAGCGCTGCGATCAACAGACCGAGCGGGATCATGCCGAGCGTCGCCGCGACGAGGTCGGCGCCGTCGAGCGGCAGTCCGGTCAACGCTTCGGCAAGGGCTGTGACGCCGAGGGTGGCGAGGCCGATTGCGATCGACGCGCTCGCCAGCGCGGCGAATCGCGCGAGCAGCACGCGCGTGCGCGGCTGCGGCGTCGCGAGCAGCAGCTCGAAGCGTCCCTCCTCCTCGTCGGAGCTCCAGCGGTTCACCTGCGTGACGGCGAACGCCATGAGCAGCACCGGCAGGATGACGAAGATCGCGCTCAGCAGCGTGGTGGTCAGCTTCACGTCGCCGCCGCCGAGCTTGTTGAGGATCGAGGAGACGGCGGACTGCGAATCGATGCCGCTCAGCGCGCTGCCGAGCTGCTTCACGGCGAAGACCATCCATCCCGCGAAGCCGGCGATCGCGACAGTCCACCAGAAGGCGGACCACGCGCTCGCGCGCAGGCCGCGCGTGTAGACGGACCACAACGACCAGTCGCGAGCGGGCAGCGCGACCGGTGCACGCCCCAGCTTCGGCGGCTGCAGCCGGCGCGGCAGGGGCACCATGCCGTCGATGTCGCGGCGCGTGAACAGTGCCAGCGCGGCGCCCGACAACGCCAGCGTCACCGCGAGCATCACGAGCATCGCCCACCAGCTGCTCCCGTACGAGGGCACGAGCGGCTTGCTCAGGTTGTAGTAGTAGACCGGCGAGAACGCGGAGATCCAGTCGGTGCCGGGCCAGATTCGATGCACCATGTCGACCACGATCGCGACCAGCAGCACGCCCGCGGTCCAGCCCGCGGCGCGGCGGCGCTCGATCACGAACTGAGAGACGAACAGCGCCACCGCCCCGAACACCGCGCAGATCAGCGCGAGGTTGAGGCCGAACAGCAGCGCGTCGGTGAAGCCGTACCCACCCTTGAAGAAGGCTCCGCCGGCCCACGTCACGACGCCGATGACGAGCGCCATGCCCAAGAGCGCCGTGCCGATGGCCGCAAGCTTCTGGATCGCGATGCGAGTCCGCGAGTGGGGCGTGGCCAGCAGCACGTCCAGCGTGCCGGACTCCTCCTCGCCGCGCAGCGTCCGGGTTGCCGCCAACAGTGGCCAGATCGCCATCACCAGGATGCCAACGCCGAGCTTGAAGGTGGCATACCCGCCCGGCGTGTCGACGGCCACCGGCGCCGCGTTCCACGCGAACTGCGAGGCGATCTGGGTGAGCGACGCGCGGCCCGCGGCGGTCTGGGTGATCGCCGAGGTGCTGGCCACGAGCTCGAGCACGAGCAGGCTCATGCCGTAGCCCCAGCCGATGATGGCGACCCGGTAGCCGCGCAGCGTCTTCAGGTAGACGTTGCTAAGCGACCTGCTCGGATGCGCCGTCCGCCGCAGCATCGGCGACACCTCCGTAGTAGCGCAGGAAGATGTCCTCGAGGCTCGGCTCGTGACTGGTCACCGACACGATGTCGTAGCGCGCCGCGGCCTTGATGGCCGCATCGGGCGGTCCCTTGACGGTGAGGTGAACGCCCTGTCCGCCGGCGGTCGACTCGGCGGTCTCGACGTCGGGCAGTGTGGTGAACACGTCGAGCGGGACCGTCGACGCGAACAGGATCGTCAGCTCCGAGCGCTTGATGTCCTTCACGTCGTGGATGCCGCCGATGCGAACCACGCGCCCGTCGCGGATGATGCCCACACGCGTGCACATCTCCTCCACCTCGCTGAGCACGTGCGACGAGACGAAGGCGGTGGCGCCGCCCTGGCGCGCCTCGACGACGAGGCGGCGGAACTCCTGCTGGTTCAACGGGTCGAGGCCACTCGTGGGCTCGTCGAGGATGAGCACTCGCGGCCTGTGCATGAACGCCTGGATCAGCACGACCTTGCGCTTGTTGCCGCTCGAGTACTGCCGGAACTTGCGCGTGGGGTCGAGCTCGAAGCGGTCGACGAGCTGCCTGAGGTAGGCCTGGTCCACGCCGCCGCGCAGGTGGCCTAAGTATTCGAGGAGCTGGCCGCCGGTGAGGTTGCCGTCGAGCGCCGGCTCGGCGGGCATGTAGCCGATGACTCGCTTGATCGCCACCGAGTCGGACCAGCAGTCGAGGCCGTCGATGCGCGCGCTGCCGGAGTCGGCACGCAACAGCGCCATGAGGATGCGGATGGTCGTCGTCTTGCCGGCGCCGTTCGGGCCGAGGAAGCCGAACACGTCGCCGGGCTCGACACGCAGCGACACGTCGACGATGCCGCGCTTGCCGCCGTAGCTCTTGTTGAGCTGCCCGGTCTCGATCATCGCCTCAGTCATGTGTGCGCATCCTCAGTCGAACCATTCGTGGAGCGTGGCGTCGTCAACGATCTGCAACGACGCGGGCGGGACACCCAGGACGCGCTCCACCGCGGCGGAGTACGCCACGAGCCGCGCGCGGATGTCAGCGACCGAGATCTCGCGAGCGTGCCGTGCGAAGAAGAGCCGGCCCGCGGTCTCGCCCGCGCCGTACAGGAGGGTGAGGATCACCTGCGCGGTGTCCGGGCCAGACGGCGCCGTGAACACGCCCTCTCCCCGCCCCTGCTCGATGATCGCGGCGACGACCGGCGTCAACACCGTCAACATCTGCTGCCAGAGCTTGTCGCGCACGAGCGCGTTCTCGTCCGAATACCACACCTGGAGCAGCGCGAGCATCAGCTCCTTGCGCTCCGCCTTCCAGCGCGCGATGCCGTCGAAGACGCGGCTGAACTTCTCGAGCGCCCCGAGGGTAGGGTCGTCGACGACCGGCAGGATGGTCGCCGTGCCGCTTGCGGTCAGGCGCTCGATGAGCGCCTCCAGCAGCGCCGCCTTGGAGTCGAAGTAGTGATAGAAGGCGCCGCGTGATGCCTCGACGCGATCCAGGACGTCCTGGATGCTCATCTCGTCGTAGCCGCGGGTCTGGATGAGCCACTGCGCGGCGTCGAGGAACTCGTCGCGGCGGACCGCGTGCGCCACCGGATCGAGGGTCCGCGCCACGCTGATTCGAGCCTCCTCAATATCAGACCGACTGTCGGTCTAATAATAGCGGGGGGCCACAGGGGAGCGCGCGCGGACAAGACGGATTAGTGTGCCCACGATGTCGAACGTGGCCGGGCACGCTCCCTTCCTGTTCTGCCTGACTGGCTCGAGCGGGATAGGCAAGACGACCATTGGGCAGCGATTGCGCGGCCACCCTGTCCGGCATTGTCGTGCTGGAACGTCCCCGCCCCCACGATTTCCATGGACTCGCGGGTGTAACTCGTCGCACATGCTCAACGCCTTGATGGCAGCCCGTCGCCGGTGGGTCGAAGAGGAAGTCCAGTGCCCATACGTGATTCCGGTGCGCTGCTACCAACCGGGCCGCGGCCACGGTGCTGCTGCCCAGGCGGCGACGCTTCACCCGCTGCATCGGCACGCGCAGTCCCTCCTCGCGCCACAGCCGCTGCACCCGCTTGCGATTCGCCGTGAAGCCCTCGCCGCGCACGATCGCCCACGCACGCCGATACCCGAAGCGCGGATCCTCCTGCGAAATCTCGCGCAATCGTTGGCGAAGCGGTTCGTCAGCGTCACGCGTCCGCGGCTGGTGTCGTTGCGTTGAGCGATGCTGTCCAACAGCCCGACACGCGCGCCGCTCGGAGAGGCTCGGCCGCTCCTGCACGCGGAGCACGGCTTCACGCCGGCGGGGAAGGCTCACCAGTTTCCCCGTGAGACCTCGCGCAACACCTCGAGGCCCAGCGCTTGGTCGGCAACCATGCGTTCGAGACGCAGGTTCTCGTCGCGCAGCTTGCGCAGCTCCTCGGCGTCGTCGGCCTTCATGTCGCGCCAGCAATGACACGTCTGCTCCGTGATCTCCAGCGCCTTCGCCACCTCGGCGATGCCGTGACCTTCACCGAGCATCCGCTCCCCATCCCTGAGCTTGCGCACGATCTGTCCGGCGTGTGCTTCCGGCCGTTGATGGGTTCCTCCTTGCCCTCGCGGGCGATTCGGAACTCTCATATCAAGTGGACCAACCTCAGGGGGTCAGGCTACCGTGGACGGCGCACCGCCTGGGTGGCTGGTGGTAGCGCTATAGCTCTAGCTGTACAACTCCCAGGCTTACATGATGACGACTATGGCCATAACTCATGCCGCCGCTCCCGCCGCGGCACGCCGGTCAAGCTCCGCCGTCGAGACGTAGTTCAGCGCCGAATGCAGCCGCCAGGTGTGTGGAAGCTGCGAGGTCCGACCTTGCCGGTCAAGGGCAGCGCCACAGGCCTGACAGCGACAGGCGAGACGGACTCGGAGTAGTTGGGGCCTCGGGGTCGAGCGCGGCGGTCACCAAGCCCCACGGTGAGGGGCGGCTACTGAAGATCTGGATGCTGCCTGCGATGGAATGCCAGCTGACTGTCGCGCTGTCGAGCGCCACCTTAGAGGTGGGTCGAGACCGTGCTCGCGTCGGCTCCTCACCGGGAGAGAGGCCATAGGTGCCGCCTCCCGAGTACCCCTTGATGAATATGGTGAGGGCGCCATCCCTGCTCGGGCCGGCTAGGTGGAACACCGCCTCGAGGCTGGTGCCGCTTACGCCCTCGCGGATCGTGCACGCAGCCTGCGAATTGGTCGCGAGAGGGACGCAAGCGTTCACCGCGCCTCGGAACATCAAACTACCGACTGGGCACGATGCCGGTGCATTTGTTGTCGAGGGCGGACTGACGGCTCCGCCCAATCGGGCGCCTTCGCCCAGCCAGGCGAGAAATCCCACGCCGGCTGCCAGGCTGACAATGGCCACGACCGCTGGGAGGGTACCCGGGCGTTCGTGATCACGTATTGGCACGGGGATGCTCCGGCGCCGACCCCGTGCCAGAGGCAGGCTGGCCACGGGCAGCGAGGCTCATCCGCCCGGGAGTCCATACGTGCGGCGAGGGGCACGGTAATTGCTCAATTCATTTGCCTTGAAACGGGTGTCTCGCCGCGAACAGATCGGTCCAACCGTCATCGCCAGCCTCGACCGCAACGATCCGTCGCCCAACGACCCGGATATGCGTTTTCGTTGCGCGTGTCGTGTGCGCGCCTCGCGAGACGTTTCCGCCACTTTACGGTGGTCACAGGGCAATAGTAGTGTCGGTGTCGGCAAAACCGCGCGCAATGCACCATTCAGCGGACGCACGGTCACGGACCTCATCGCCCGAACTCGCTGGGTCCTTACTCATTCCGCCAACCCCGGTCCGCGATCTAGTCGACCGGGAGGCAGTTGAACACAGATAGCGCTGGCTCACTCAGTCGCCAACGTGGCGATCCCGAGGCTCCTCTCGACTACGTGCCAGGGACGGCATCAGCTGAAAGGTTGGAATAGCGGACCTGGTACGATTCGACGACGCCCGTATCCGCATTAACGACAGCCAATGCGGATACATATTTCCAGCCTTCTTGCTCGGGCGCCCCGAAGAACATCGTCCAATCATCCTCCGACGTTTTGGTCTGGTACCAAGCGTGTCCACTCTTGTCCAATACCTTAGTCAGCCCTGGTACATACGCTGTGTCGGTTGTGCGGTAGCCGGAAAAATGCGTGCGGTCGTTTGCTAGGGCAGCAGCTGCGATCGACTGCGCCGTGCTCTGCGCGACAGCGGGCGACGACGTCGCGGCCCTTGCGTTCATGACGATCGAAAGAGGACCCAGGTTCTCGTATTGAGCCCCAACTGACCCACGGGATCCAGTGTGCGTGGACGTCCCCGTGGGCACGGTCAGCCTGACGAGCACGATGGACAGCGCCCCTACGACAACGGCGGCAATAACTAGCTTTCGCATCCCTTCAGACGTCCTAAAAATTCAGATAGGCGGACCAGCCCCAAGAACCGTCGATGCCCTCGGCCGTGGTTACGTCGGATTGGGGTCCGCAATTACCGTAGTACCAGTCGGGCGAGCTTTCCGAGACGTAGTTCGTGTTGTACAGCGTGTAGCTCTGATCAAACCCAGTGAATCCTCCACAGACCCACGTTCGCAAGTCGTCCGCCGATATCCACGAGACGCCACCCCATCCGTTGTATGTTTGGGCCTCGTAGTGAATGTACCCGCATCCGTCGTAGACATAGAAAAGGCTTCCTTCCGAGCCGTTCGGCCCGAAGGCATCCTTTTCTCCCGAGCCTGAGCACGGATCGGCTGCTACTCGCTGCGCCGGTTGCGCGATGAGCGAGGTCACACCCAGGATCGCGGCCGTCAACAGGAGCACCGCGCGCGTTGCCATGCTTCGGCGACTGCGAGCTGGTCCGCGCTTCAGAGGTCACCGGTCTGTCCTCCAGTGTTCCCCCTAGTACCGATCATCGTTGCATATCGCTGACGCCACCTCACTATATGCACGTCGCACTGTGCGGCCGCGACGCTGACGTCGCCCTCGGGTGGCGCCGTGTCGTCGGCTGGCAGCACAACTCGGCCGCATGACTCGCACATCTCCGCCTAGCATCAGAGAAGCCAGTATCGTGACAAGCATTACGAATGTGGCGCCCGGCTCGTTCCCGATAGCGCCGAACGCTCACGCGGTCCAATGCGCAACAACGGGCTGAGCCGAGGCAGGAAGCTTCCCGACACGAGCAATGTCGATGTGCCTGAAGCAGCAGCGAGCGTGCGCCACTGGATCGAGACTGCTGTTGAGCGCGACCGCGCTGCAGAACAATCGCGTGCGTAGACGCGGCGTTCGTCGAGCGACGGTACGACTACTTCGTCGCCGTCTGAGCTGATCTCTGCGCTGTGTTCCGCGGCTGTGGTGGGTCGGTTGGCGCCGCCTCGTTGCGCATGACGTCGACGCGACGCTGCACCCGCGCGAGCAGCTGCAACAGCTGCTGTCGCTCGGGCTCGCTGAGGTCCTGGAACATCTCCTTGGTGACGCGATGTGTCACCGGAAGGATCTGATCGACCACGTCGCGGCCGGCGTCGGTGATGTCGATCAGCAGCATGCGACGGTCGTCGGGGTGCGGCAGCCGGCGGACGAGTCCGCGCCGTACCAGCGTGTCGATCAGCGACGTCATGGTGCCGGTGGTCGTCACCATCCGCTCCGCCACGATCGATGGCGGCAGCGGTGTCCCCTCCCCCTCGATGATGGCCAGCACTTGGAATGCGGCCACGGAGATATCGACGAACGGCCGGCGCCGCCGGGTCAGCTCTGCGAGGAGCAGCGAGCCGGTGCGCGCGAGGTTGATCGAGCAGTCGGAGGCGGACCGGCTGGCGCCGGGGAACTCCTCCTCGAAGGAGTCCCCCTGGCGCTTGAGGCGCGAGTCAGCCAACCGCCACCGGGTACGTGGCCTCCTCCGCCTTCTGGGCGAAGGTGATCTGCGGCTCGCCGATGACACCGGCGCGGCCCATGATCTCGCGCAGCGACGGGTCCTGCGAGAAGGCCTTGGCCCGATCCAGGTCGGCGAAGACGTTGACAACGATCAGGTCGTTGGGATCGCCGTCGACCCGGTAGACCTGATCACCGAGGCCGCCGTACTTCGCGCGCACCCTGCCGTGCTCCTGGAAGAGAGGCAGCCAGGTGTCGTAGTCGCGGACCTTGTGACGCACGATGACCGCTGCGTTCATGGTGAACCCCCAGTTCTGAGCCGTTCGTTGGCTCGTGGTCGAGTAGCTTGATATCAAGCTACTACATGGCGAGCGAGCCTGTCAAGCGGCCGGCGCGGCGAGTTCAGCGCGCCGGTTTCGCGGCAGGCTGTGCTGTCTCGGCGGCCTCTCGGATCAGGCGTACCGCTTCGGGCACTCCGCCGTCCCAGGCAGGTCCGTGCCCCGGCAGCATCCAGGTCGCATCGACTGCCTCGATGAGACCGAGCGAGGTCACCGCTTCGGCCGGCTGCAGCGTGAAGGGCGCCGGCTTCGGGCCGCTTGCACCGGTGACCACGTTGCGTGTCGTCATCTCGTCGCCGACGAACAGCGCATCGACGGACGGGACGTGCACCGAGACGCTGCCGGGGGTGTGACCGGGCGTGTGGATGATGCGCGGCGAGCCGGGGATGTCGAGGACCTGTCCGTCGTCGACCGGCTGCAGGTGCTCGGCCGGCGGAATGCGCAGCCCACCATGCGTGGCCGAATACCAGAGGAAGCCGGTGATCGGCCCGACCTTCACCGGACCCCACCCCGTCATGGGCTTCTTCACCTTCAGCTGCGCTCGGTCGACGTCGGCCGCATGGACGTGCGCCGAAATGCCCTTCTCCTGGTACAGCCGTCTGGCGAACCCGATATGATCGGTGTCGCCGTGCGTGAGCACGAGCGCACGGACGTTGTCGATGCTCTTGCCGATCGACGCGAGCTCCGCCAGCAGCAGCTTCCAGTAGCCGGGCAGCGCTGCGTCGATGATCGTGACGTCGTCGCCGTCCACGATCAGGTAGCTGTTGACGATGTCGGCGCCGATGCGGTGCAGGCCGGGGGCGATCTTCATGCGTCGACTCTCCACCCTTGCGTGATCACTCGATGGTGGTTCTGCGTGTTCAAACGTTGACCCCGCTGTCCGGTGCGGGGTCTAGCATGCGGTGACCAACCTCGCAATGGAGGCGCGGAGTTTGCGATGACCGACACGGCGGACCTGCAGCTGCTGGAGCGCATCTGGGAGGCACGACTGGCCGGCGATCTCGGGCCGCTGCGCGATGCGCTGGCTCCCGATGCGCAGTGGTTCAACGTCTCCGAGGGCGAGTGGGACTGCCACGATCGCGACACGATCCTGCGCGTGATGCAGGCCAACATGGGCCGCGGCATCTCCGGCAACATGGAGGACGTCGCGCAATTTGGCAGTCGCGTCGTGGTCGGATTCCGTCCCAGCGGCCGAGCACCGAGCCGCCGCCTCGACAACGGCCTCATCTACCTGGTCGTCACCGTCAACGGCGGCGCGATCACCGAGCTCAAGGCGTGCGAGTCGCGTGCCAGCGCGGTCGCATACGCAGAGACCGGCGTGCGGCCGGGACAGGCGTCCGCTCCCGCTCCCGATCCGGGGGTGCGGGCCCCCGAAGTCGCGATGCAGCCCCCGGCGCAGCGCGTGCGCAACCTCGTCCCGTTCGTCAACGTCGCCGACGTCGCCCGTTCAATCGACTTCTACGCCCACCTCGGCTTCGTGGTGACGAGCGAGTTCGCACCGCACGACGAGCTGATCTGGGCTGCGCTGCAAAGCGAGGACGCCGAGCTGATGCTCAACCACTCGCACGATCCGATCGACGCCAGCGTGCTCTTCTATCTGTACTCCGACGACCTGCCGGCCCTGCGCGAGCAGCTCATCGGGGCGGGCATCGATGCGGGCGACATCGTCGACGGGCAGCCGGGACCGCGCGAGGAGATGAAGCTCGTCGATCCGGACGGATACGTCGTCATGGTCGCGCAGATCGAGGAAAACTCCCAAGGAGAACGGTGATGGACCTGACGCTCGAAGTGATCCCGGTGCCCGTCAGCGACACGGACGCCGCCAAGGCCTTCTACGCAGACAAGCTCGGCTTCACTGTCGACATGGACATCCGCATGAGTGACTCGGTGCGCTTCGTGCAGCTGACGCCGCCGGGATCGGCGTGTTCCATCCACATCGGGGATGGCACCACGGTGATGGAGCCGGGCAGCGTGAAGGGGTTGATCCTCTGCGTCGAGAGCGCCGCCGATGCACGGGCGGCACTCTCGGAGAAGGGCGTCGAGCTCAGCGAGATCGAGGAGCAGCCGTGGGGCCGCCATGTGTACTTCAGCGACCCCGACGGCAACACCTGGACGCTGCAGGAATCGTTCGCGCGCAACGAGCGTCGCGCCACGGAAAACGCAGCGAGCGCCTAGCCGCCTCGAACAGCAGCCACCAGAGCACGGTTCTGGACAACGATGTCCTGTTCTGCCGTGGGCACTAGTGTGCCTTGAGCGACGCCAGCGGCCAGAGGCGGTGTTCCACCTCGGCAAGCCCGGCCCCGGTGATGGCCTCGATGACCTCCGCGCTCGACTTGTACGCCGGCCCTGACTCGTCGATGGGCACACGGCCGTCGAGGTTCACCACGATGCCCGCGCGGCGGTAGTCGTCGTCGATGGCGCGCTGATTGAGCTGGTTCTTCGCCGCGGTGCGCGACATACGCCGTCCCGCACCATGGTTCACGGTGTAGCCGCTCTTCTTCGAGCCGGTCGGCCGCAGGATGTACGACCAGTCGCGGTTGCTGCCGGGGATCAGCACGGGATGCCCGTCGTCGAACCACGGCGTGCCTTCCAGCGCCGGGTGGCCGGCGGGGAAGGCACGCGTCGCTCCCTTGCGATGCACGTTCACCCAGCCGAACTCGTCGCTCCACTCACGCTGCACGAGGTTGTGGCTGATCTCGTAGACGAGCTCCAGATCGGCGCCGAACACCTGGCGAAAGGCCACGCTCACCTCCTCGGCGATGACGAGGCGGTTGATGATTGCGTAGTTGCCTCCGGCCGCGACGGCGCCGAGGTACTCGTCGCGGTGCTGCGAGCTCGGACCGAACCACGCCTCGTCCAGGTTGCGGATCACGTCGGGCTGCTCGGCCTTGGCCACGCGGAAGTAGTGCTCGGCCAGGCCGTGTCCGAAGCCGCGGCTGCCGGTGTGGATCTGCACGAACAGCGTGCCGGTCTGCTCGCTGCGCTGCAGCTCGATGAAGTGGTTGCCGCTGCCCAGCGAGCCCAGCTGGGACATGCCGCGGTCGGCGCGGCTCACGGGCAGCGACCAGGCGTCGTCGACCGGAATGCAGTTGCGCTCGGCCCTGGTGCGGTCGATGCGGTTGCCGTACGTCCTGGCGTAGTAGTCGGCGCCACCGCGGAGGAGGCGTTCGAACTCCGCACGATCGAGTCCCGCCAGGCGCTCGACGCCGCGCTCGCCCTGACCCATCGACACGCGCTGCATGACGGCGCGGTTGAAGGCCAGCCGGCGCTGCTCGGTGGCCTTCTCCGCGGGCACATCCGAGCGCAGCGAGACCATGCCGCAGCCGATGTCGAATCCGACCGGGCCGAGGGCGACCGCTCCGTGGTCGGGATCGGTGACGATGGCGCAGCCGACGGGCACGCCGTAGCCGTGGTGGCAGTCGGGCGTGATCACGACGAGCTTCACGCCAGGGAACCTCGTCGCCGTGATGATCTGCGAGTAGACCGTGACCTCCAGCTCCTCGAGCAGCGCCGGCGTGAGGAACAGCCGCACGGGCACGCCCTTCGACTGCTGCTCGGGCATCACGTAGTACCCGCCCTCGTCGTTGAAGACGAGCTGCTCTTTCCAGGTTGTCGTGTGAGTCATGGCATTGGCATCCCGTCTGTGCGGCAAAGTGATTCCATCATGCCGGTGGTAGTATTCCGCCGCTGCTTGAGGCGTTTGCGGCAGGGCGATCATG